>CAZEAX010000399.1:0-4783 GCA_964510405.1 uncultured Streptomyces sp.
GAAGTTCCCGAAATACAACTACGACGACATGGTGCTCGCGCAGTATCGTCTCGTGACCGAAGGCCTGGGTGTCAAGCACCTGCGTCTCGTGATCGGCAACTCCATGGGGGGAATGCAGACCTGGATCTGGGGCGTGCGCTATCCCGATTTCACGGACGCGCTCGTGCCGATGGCCTGCCTGCCGGTCGCGATGTCGGGCCGCAACTGGATGCTGCGCCGGATGCTCACGCAATCGATCCGCAACGACCCGGAATGGAACAACGGCAACTACACGGCGCAGCCGCGCGCGATGCAGACCCACCTGGTCTATTTCAATCTCGCCACCAACGGCGGCAATCAGGCGCTCCTCAAGCAGGCGCCGAACGCCGCCAAAGGCGACGAGTTGATTGCGAAGCAGCTCGCGACGCCCTTTCGCGGCGATGCCAACGACGTGCTTTATCAATGGGAATCGTCATACGATTACGATCCATCGCCGGGCCTGGACCGCATTCAGGCCATGGTAGTTGTGATCAACGCAGCGGACGACGAACGCAACCCGGCCGAGACAGGCATCGTCGAACGCGAGATCAAGCGCATCAAGAACGCCCGTTACGTGCTGATCCCGGGCAGTCCCGACACGCGCGGCCATGGCACCACCGGCATGGCGAAGCTCTACAAGCAAAATCTCGCCGAGTTATTGCAGCAAGCGCCGCGGCGCTAGGAACGAATCGCAAATGCGGTGAAGTTCCGAAAAAGCCCCCAAGCTTCGCCGTCAAGCACGGTATGACGATGTCGTTGTAAAAGCCGTGAGAGCGGGAAGGGGAATCCTGTGAGGAAAAACCTTACAGAGACCGTGAGAGCGCGAGCGCGCGAGTGCGGGAGGGTAAAAGGCTTCTAAGCCATTTCACGCGCTCCCGCTCTCACGCCCTCCCGATCCCGCGTGGCCTCGGGCCATCACGGCCCTTCCAGCTAAGCGGCGCACCGCACGGTCTGACGGACGATTCCCGTGCAGAATGAACTATTACCCATGCCGCTCATGTCCGCGTGTCGCCATTGTGGAGTCAGGCGCTTTGGCGCATGACGAAAAGGAGTTTTTATGAAAAGCAGAATGATCGTTAAATCACTTATATTTTCGGCAGCCGTCGCGTTCACGGCTCCGGTAATCGCGCAAGGAATGTCACGCGCGGCCGCTCCGCAATCCGGAACGTCAGGCGTGACGGCCCCCATGCCGGGCTCGATTCCAAACGTACCTGAAATAGTCCCGCCGTCGATCGCGAATCCAACCGTTCCGGCGATCCAACCCCCGACGATGGTGCGGCCGCAGGGCAGCGTCGGCGCGCCCGGCTCCTGTCCGTGCTCATCGACGCAGGTGCCACCTTATACGGGGTCGTCGGCAACTCGTTGCGCTTGCTGAGAAGCAAACCGACAAGCGCAAAACAACCGGGAGAGCGTGAGGGCGTGAGGCCACGCAGGTGCGTGGCAAAGATTTCTAAAGCTATTACGCGCTCTCGCGGAGTTTCAGTTGCCGCCCGCGGCCTTGATCCACTCGGCCGCCTGCAATCGCGCAACCAGCACCGCCTTGCCGGACGCGTCCGGCTTGAACACCGACGCCTCTCCCTCTTTCACCTCGAACCAGTCTTTGCCGAACGCATCGAGGATGTTGGGCTTGTGCGTGACGATGAGCGTGTTCCTGCCCGCCGCCGGCGCGGTGCCCGCCATTTTCTTGAGAGCTTCGGCGCGGCGGTCGTTTTCAATCGGCGTGACGACAAGGCCGCCCTCGGTGACGTCGAGCGTGGCGGTCACCTCGCCGCCGCTGATGAGCCTGCCGGTTTCCACCGCCCGATTGAACTTGCTGGTGTAGACGCCGCCGAATTGAATGCCGAGCTTCCTGAAGGAGGCGCCGACCTGTTTTGCGACGTCAATGCCGTTCGCGCTGAGCAGACGCTGCTTCGCGATATTGTCGGGATTCAGCGGATCGGTGTCGGCCTGGTCGCGATTGGTCGCGCCGTGGCGGAACACGATGACGTAGCCGCCCTGTTTCAGGCCCGTGACCAGCGCCTGCATGTCGACGGTCTGCGCGCACGCGCACGCGGTGAAGAATGACAACAGAACCGCGGCGACCCATGGCATGGATTTTTTCATGTTTTCTCCTCAATTGAATTTCCGCCAAAGCTTCCGCCTCCCGCGCCCCGCCGTCAAGCGCTCATGACGGTGTCACGGTATAGAGCGTTATGGGCAATGGGGAATGAGGAACGGGTAGTAAAACCCTCATCATCCATCACCCATCGCTCATCACCGGGAATCCTGACCGCCTGCTACTATGCCCCCATCCGGACCGCAGAAATCCCAAATGTAGCCATGAAACCTCTGACGCTTGCACTGGCCGCCGCATGCGCAGTCGCCGCGATCGGCGCGACGCACGCCCAAACCTATCCCACGAAACCCGTCCGCCTCCTCGTGCCGTTTGCGCTAGGTGGGCTGGACGCGAGCAGTGAGCAGGGTTCCCGCTTGCGGGATGCGACCGTCCGCGAGTCGGCCGCGGCCGCCGTGTTGATCGCGCAGGCGTCGATTCCGAGGGAACAGTATCCGCATCGCCCCATCCGCATGATCGTACCATTCGCTCCAGGCGGCGGCGCGGACATCACGGGTCGCGCCATCGCGCAAAAACTCGCCGAGGGCCTTGGCCAGCAGGTCGTCGTCGACAATCGTCCGGGAGCCGCGGGCAATATCGGCACCGAGCTCGCCGCGCGCAGCGCGCCCGACGGCTATACCCTGCTTTTGATCGGACCAAACCACACCACGAACGTCAGTCTCTTCGCGAAACTCAACTACGATCCGGTCAGGGACTTCGAACCGATCTCGCTCGTTACCTCGGCGCCGTACGTGTTGCTCGTGCATCCCTCGCTGCCGGCGCGCAATGTCAAGGAGCTGATCGCGCTCGCCCGCGCCAAACCGGGACAGCTCACTTACGGCTCGTCCGGCAACGGCACCGCGGGCCACCTCGCGATGGAATTGGTCAAGACCCAGGCAAAGATAGACATGGTGCACGTGCCCTACAAGGGTAGTCAGCCGCTGTTGACGGATCTGATCGGCGGCCAGATCGTGACGGGTTTCGGCGATGCGCTCTCGTCGACGCCGCAAGTGCAGGCGGGAAGGCTGCGCGCACTCGCGGTGAGCGGTGCCAGGCGCGCGCGCACGCTGCCCGACGTGCCGACGGTTGCGGAAGCGGCGTTGCCGGGATTCGATGTCACGGTGTGGCAGGGAATCCTCGCTCCCGCCGGAACGCCGCGCGAGATCGTGGCACGGCTGCACAGCGAGATCGTCAACGCGCTGCAAAAGCCCGAAGTGCAAAGCCGCATGGCTGCGCTCGGCGTCGACATCATCGGCAACTCACCGCAGGAGTTTGCCGCGTTCATCAAGCGCGACATCGCGAAATGGGCCGTCGTGATAAAAGCCTCCGGCGCACGGATCGACTAGAACCCATCTCAAAAATACCAAAACGGAATCAGCCGCAGATACACGCAGATACACGCAGATCAAGATCCACGCTTGCCCTCTGGCTGACGTAATGTATTTGAATCTATCTGCGTACATCCGCGTTTATCTGCGGCTCCAAAGTTTTTGAGATAGCTTTTAAATATTGCAATCCGGGACCGACACATGGGAGCCGTCGTGACACGAAACACCCGATTGATGCACATGGCGCGTACCGTGGCGCTGCTCGCTTGCGTGACCGCTGACGCCGCAATCGCCGCCGAGACTGCGTATCCCACGCGCCCGATCAGGCTCGTCGTGCCATTCGCTCCAGGCGGCGGCGTCGATATCGTGTCGCGCATCCTGTCACCCCGGTTGAGCGATGCGATGGGGCGTGCGTGGGTCGTCGACAACCGCGGCGGCGCCGCCGGCAATCTCGGCTCGGAAATCGTCGCGCGTGCGCAGCCGGATGGCTATACCGTGCTCGCGGCATTGAACACGCAGCTCACCGCGAATCCGGGTCTCTACAACATGCCGTTCAGCGTCGAAAAGGACCTGCAGCCCGTCACGATGCTGGTCACGGCCGAGCACATCCTCGTGGTGAATCCCGGCGTTCCGGCGAAAACGTTTCTGGAGTTCATTGCTTACGCCAGACAGAAACCGGAAGCGCTCAACTATGCCTCGGCCGGCGTCGGCAGTTCCATTCATCTCGCGGCGGAACTGCTGAAAGCTCGCGCGGGCATTCAAATGTCGCACCTCGCCTACAAAGGCGCGGGGCCGGCGGTCACCGCGTTGCTCGCGGGCGAAGCCCAGGTGCTGACGGGCACCGTTGCCTCGACGATCCAGTTCATTCAGGCCGGACGGTTGCGGGCGCTCGCGACGACGAGCGCGAAGCGATCGAAGGTATTGCCCGAGCTGCCTACGGTGGCGGAGTCCGGATATCCCGGATTCGAAGCGGATGCGTGGTTTGCGCTGCTGGTGCCGGCGGCTACGCCTGCAACCATCGTTGAGCGGTTGCGCAATGAAACCCTGAAGGCGATGCAAAATCCCGAAGTGCAGACCGCGCTCGCGCGCGCGGGACTCGATCCGGCAACCAGCACGCCGGCTGAACTTGCAACCCGTATCAAGCGCGAGACCGCGACCTACTCCGCGGTCATCAAGCAAGCCGGCATACGGGTGGAGTGACGAGCGACGGGGCGCGGGGCGCAGCAATAGACGATGTCAATTCCGGTATGTCGCTCGCCGCTCCCGCACCCGGCCTCCGGCTACCGTGTCGCGGCGATGGCCGCCGCACGCGCGACGGCGCGCGAGCGCGCTCTCAAGGCCGGGC
>CAZEAX010000400.1:0-4771 GCA_964510405.1 uncultured Streptomyces sp.
GCCGTCCCGGTACTGAACCGGGCGCCGGAGTTTCACCGCTCTGAATCCAAACCCGCGAACTCGTGCGGCAATACTAGCAGTGCCCCTTGCCGAACCGTCGGAACGAAATTTAAATGTAACCGGGATGGAACGCTTTTGGCCGAATGCGGTCGGTGGTTGTCACCCGTTGACGGCGCCGAGCTCTCGTCTCGCGATATGACGTCATGACAACCCGCTTGCGCCGGCATGTTTGTCGGTGTCTGCCGGTGGAGAATCTTCTCGTACACGCCTTCGTCAAGGCGGGTCTGCATCCTGCCCGCGCAGATTTCCGCGTGGAAATCCTTGTGCTCGAAGTCGAGCGTCACCTGGATCGGGCGCGGTGCACCAACGTTTCGGGCAAGCGCGGTCGATTGCTCGCAAATGCACGGTGACTCGCAAGATCTTTACGTGCCGGTCCCGGTTTGCGACGGAGAAAATTGCTGCACTGCAGTGTCGCGCGCGACTTCATGCGTGGACGAAAAGCGCATCGACTGTGAAATAATGAGGTATACGTACAAGAAGGAGGATGTGCCATGAATGCCCCGGACAAGAATATTCTCGACGCCGTGAAGCCGTTGCCGCGCGGCGTCGAAATTCTGCGCGACCCGTTGTTGAACAAAGGCAGCGCGTTCACTGAAGCCGAGCGCAACGCGCTGGGTTTGCGCGGATTGTTTCCGCCGCACGTTTCAACGCAGGAGGAGCAGATCGCGCGTTTCATGCGGTCGCTGCAGCGTTTGCCGGACGCGCTTGAAAAATACATCGCGCTCAATGCGCTGCACGACCGTAACGAAGCGCTGTTTTTTCGCGTTCTCGTCGATCATATCGACGAGATGCAGCCGATCGTCTATACGCCCGGCGTGGGTCTCGCGTGCCAGAAGTACGGCATGATATTCCAACGGCCGCGCGGCATTTTCATCACCCCGAACGACCGCGGGCACATTGCGGAAATGCTGCGCAACTGGCCGCATCGCGCGGGACTCATCGTGGTCACCGACGGCGAGCGGATCCTGGGCCTGGGCGACCTCGGCGCGAACGGGATGGGCATTCCGGTCGGCAAGCTTGCACTCTACACGGCGTGCGCGGGCGTACATCCCACGCTCTGCCTGCCGGTGACAATCGACGTGGGCACGGACAACGGCACGCTGCTGTCCGACCCGTTTTACATGGGTTTGCGCCAGCGCCGGATGCGCGGCCCGGCCTACGACGAGCTCGTGGACGAATTCATGACTGCCGCGCAGGAGGTGTTTCCGGGGGTGGTCATCCAGTTCGAGGATTTCGCCAATCAGAACGCGTTCCGGCTGCTTGAGAAGTACCGCGATCGCGCGTGCGTTTTCAACGACGACATTCAAGGCACCGCGGCTGTCGCGCTGGCCGGCATGTTTTCCGCGCTGCGCATCACCGGCCAGCAAATCCAGGACCAGACGGTGCTGTTTCTCGGCGCGGGCGAAGCGGCGACCGGCATCGCCGACCTCGTTTCGGCGGCGATGGTTGCGCAGGGGCTCGACGAGCATGCGGCGCGGCGCCGGTGCTGGCTCGTCGATACGAAGGGATTGGTCGTCAAGAGCCGCACCGAACTCGCCCATCACAAAGTGCCGTACGCGCACGACCATGAGCCCGTTGCGGATTTCCTCTCTGCAATCCGCGCGCTGAAACCCACCGCGATCATCGGTGTGTCGGCGGTAGGCGGCACCTTCACGGAGGAAGTGCTGAAAGAAATGGCGCGAATCAACGAGCGGCCCATCGTATTTGCACTGTCGAATCCGACCTCGCAAGCCGAGTGCACGGCGGAAGAAGCCTACCGGCACACCGACGGCCGGGCGCTGTTCGCCTGCGGCAGTCCGTTCGATCCCGTCAAGCTGAACGGCAAAACCTTCGTGCCCCGCCAGGGCAACAACTCCTATATTTTTCCCGGCATCGGGCTGGGTGCAGTGATGAGCAAAACCCGGCGGATCACCGACGAAATGTTCATGGGCTCCGCGCACACGCTGGCGAGTCTCACCACCGAATCGGACCTCGCCCAAGGCAGTCTCTATCCGTCACTCGGGCGCGTGCGCGAAGTGTCCGCGTACATCGCGGCCGGGCTCGCAAAGACCGCGTACCGGCACGGCATTGCGTCGTCGGCCGAACCTGAAGACCTGCTCGCGCACGCCAACGCGACCATGTACGACCCGCATTATTAGCGGTTACCGGCAGCCAGCCGTTATCGCCGGCTCACCGGCGGCGTCTTGACCGGGAAAACTGTCCGCGGTCTGGATTTCCCGATTCGAGGCATGCTGTGCCGATTTCAGTTCGTCAACGGGCGAGCAACTGCCACGCGAGCGTCAGCTGGCAGAAAAATCCCGCGGCGAAAGCCAGCGTGCGCACCCACGGCATTGCCGCGGTGTAGGCAAGCAGATGCACGACCCGGGCCCAGAAATAAATCATGCAGGCAAGGATGGTCGCCGTGTTGCTGACGCCTGCGTCCTGCGTGGCCAGTACAAGCGCGGCGAACACGACGAGGTTTTCGACGGCGTTGGCGTGGGCCGCCTTCATGCGCTGCGCCCACGGCGACTGCGGCTTCGGACTGGCGGGATAGCCGACCGCGTCCATGATCCCGCCGACCATGATGCGATCCAGAATGTACGGAATCCATAAGACGGCAGTGAGCGTCGTGACCCACACCAGATACATGAGTTCTGTTTTCATGCTGTCTCCCCCTGAGATGTTTGTTTGACGGCAATGCGAGCGTCATTGCGCGCTCATCGGCCGCGGTTGTCAACCGGACGGCATGCCGCGTGATGCGGTTTTAGATTTCGTGCACGTAGATGCCGGGGGCTGCGCCGAGCACTGGAAATTCCTTGCTGCCGGGCGTGCGTGCTTCGACCTGCGGGCCGCAGCGCTTGGCGAGCCACGCGTCCCAGTCTTCCCACCAAGTGCCGTCGACTCTTTGCTGGTGCTTGTGCCATTCATCCGGCGTGTCGTGGTCGATTTCTCCGCTCCAGTACCAGCGCTTCGGCGGTTTTGCGGGCGGATTGATGATGCCGAGAATATGGCCGGAACTCGACAGCGTGTAGCGTACGGGGGCGGCGATGCGGCCGATCTTGAAAGTCGCTTTCCACGGTGCGATGTGGTCTTCCTCGCAGCCGACGGCGTAGAGCGGCTGGCGAATGCAGCCGAGATCGATGGGGTGCCCCGCGATCTCGAGCGCATTTTTCTGCACGAGCTTGTTGTGCAGATAGAATTCGCGCAAATAGAAGCTGTGCATCGCGCGCGGCATGCGCGTGACGTCGGTGTTCCAGTACAGCACGTCGAACGGCGGCGGCGTTTCGCCGTACAGATAGTTGTGCACGAAGTAATGCCAGATCAGGCTGTTCGAGCGCAGGAGTCGAAACGAGCGCGCCATGTCGCGGCCGTCGAGAAAGCCCTGCTGGGCCATCATGTGCTCGAGCGTTTCGATGGTTTTTTCGTCGATGAATACCTCGATGCCGCCCGGCCGCGAGAAATCGACGAGCGTGGTCAGCAACGACCAGTGCGCGACCGGCACTTGCGTCGCGTCGGCGTATTCGCGATTGAACCACGCCATCAGCGTCGCCAGCGCGGTGCCGCCGATGCAGTAGCCGACTGCGTGCACCTGCGGCACGTTGCAGATCGCGCGCGCCGCCTCGAGCGCTTCGCGCATGCCTTTCATCAGGTAGTCTTCGAACGAGGTGTCGGCCTGCGCCGCGGTCGGGTTTTTCCAGCTCACCACGAACACCGTGTAACCGCGGGCCACGAAATTGCGCAGCAGGCTTTTCTTTTCGTTGAGATCGAGGATGTAGTACTTGTTGATCCACGGCGGAACGATCACGATCGGTATCGTGCGCACTTTCGCGGTGGTGGGCGTGTACTGGATAAGCTCCAGCAGTTCGTTGCGAAAGACCACGGCGCCGGGCGTGGTGGCCAGGTTCTGCCCGACCGTGAACGCCGAGCGGTCGGTCATCTGCACGTCGCCGGTACGCAGGTCGTCCAGCCACAGCTTGAGCCCCGCCGTCAGGCTATGGCCGCCGGACTCCCAGAACTTTTGCATTGCCACCGGATTGGTGAGCAGGTAATTGGTCGGCGCGACGGCGTTAAGCCATTGCCGCGCCCAGAATGCGGTCTGACGCCGTTGCTTCGCCGGCACGCCCGGCGTTTCGAACAGCGCTTCCTGCAGCCAGTGCGTGTACAAGAGGTAATACTGCTTGAGCAGCGAGAATGCCGGCAATTCGGACCACAGCGGGTCGGCAAAGCGCGTGTCGTCGGGCGCCGCCTTGACCGGTGCCGGCGGCGCAAGGCCGCTCGCGGTCTGCCACGCGTGAAAGTGCATTTCCTGCATTTCGCGCCCGAGCTTTGCCAGCTCGGACGCCAGCTCCGTCGGATGAACGAGCCAGCTTTCGGCGACCTTGGCGAACGATGCTTCGATCCCGAACGGATCTATCGTCTGATCGATCTTGGCCAGCTGGCCGGTCCATTGGTCGAGGCGCGCGCTCAACGCGGTCGCGTCAGGCAGCGGAATGACGGGTTTGTCCATGCAGATAGTCTACTGCGCGCGCGCCCGGAGCCCACAGGGCAATGTGCGGCAGTACTGACCTAGATCAAGATTGGCGCCATTTTCGGCGACGACCGTAAAAGCCGGGCCGGCCGATTCAAGTGATCAGAATCGCGCGGTAATCGTTCACGTTGGTGCGGGTGGGGCCGGTGACCACCACGTCGCCCAGCGTCGCGAAAAAACCGTAGCCGTCGTTGTCGGCGAGCA
>CAZEAX010000401.1:0-4762 GCA_964510405.1 uncultured Streptomyces sp.
ATGCGAATAAAACTTAAAGCAATGGCCGCAGATAAACGCGGATAAACGCAGATGTTGCAACGACGACATGACGAAATTCACTAAAGCTTTCGAATTTATCCGCGTTCATCTGCGTGTATCTGCGGCTCATACGGTTTGCGCCGTAGCTTTCGGTGTCGCAACGTCAACCGCGTGGGCCCAGCAGTATCCGGCCAAGCCGATCAGGATCGTCGTCGGCTTTGCCGCCGGCGGCGCATCGGACGTCGTCGCGCGCATGCTCGCGCCTAAGCTCACCGCAATGCTCGGCCAGCCCGTGATCGTCGAAAACCGGCTGGGCAGCGGCGGCGCGATCGCCACCGAATTCGTCGGGAAGTCGCCGGCCGATGGTTACGCCATATTGCTCATGCCCGCGGCGGATGCAGTGCAGCCCGCAGTGCGCCGCAAACTACCGTACGACCTCGAGCGCGATTTCGTGCCGGTTTCGCGCATCGCGCTGGGACCCTGGGTGCTGGTCGTCAATCCGTCGGTGCCCGCGCGCTCCGCGCGGGAGTTGTTCGCGCTTGCGCGTGCCAATCCGGGCAAGCTCAATTATGCGTCCTCGGGCATCGGCAGTTCCGCGCACATCACCACCGAGCTCTTTGCCTCGATGGCGCACATCAAGCTCGTGCATATTCCGTACAAAGGCGTGTCCGACGGTGTCGTCGCGACCGCGGTCGGCCAGGCCGACTTGATCTTCGCGAGCTATCCCGCCGCACAACCGCTGCTGCAAGTCAACAAGGTGAGGCCGCTGGCCGTCAGCATCAGCAAACGCTGGGTCATCATGCCGTCGATACCGACGCTCGACGAATCCGGGCTCAAGGGCTTCGACCGCTCGGGCTGGTACGGCATGCTCCTGCCTGCGGGCACGCCGCGCGAAGTCGTGACGCGGTTGAACTCGGCCATCGTCTCTATCGTCGGCACACCCGAGATGACCGACGCGTTGCGCAAGCAGGGCCTGGAGCCGAACACCGGCACGCCGGAAGAATTCAGCGCGTTCATCCGCACCGAAGTTACGCAAAATATCCGCATCGCCAAAGAGGCGGGCATCAACGTCGAATAAGGAAAATCATGCTGCCTCTGGACTCATTGCCGGCGCCGGCATCGCCGCCGGCTTCTACACTGCTCGCGGGCGTGACGGTCGTCGATCTGACGACGTCAATCGCGGGACCTTACGCGACGATGCTGCTCGCCGACATGGGTGCGCGCGTGATCAAGGTCGAGCGGCCGGGCGCCGGCGACGATTGCCGCGCGTGGGGGCCGCCGTGGCACGAGGGGGAGTCGCTGTGGTTTTTGAGCGTGAATCGAAACAAGGAAAGCGTCACGCTCGATTACAGCAATGATGCCGGGCGCAAGGTGCTCCACGACATGGTGAAGAAAGCCGACGTCGTAATCGTGAATCTCGTCGCGCGTGTGCAGCAGAAGCTCGGCATCGACTACGCGGCGCTGAAGGCGATCAGGCCCGATCTCGTGTTCGTGTCGCTGACCGGCTTCGGACTCACCGGCGCGCGCAAGGATTTTCCGTGCTACGACCTGATCGCGGAAGGCTATAGCGGCGTAATGGATTTGACCGTCGAGGCCGAGAGCCCGCCGCAGAAAGTCGGCACGCCGGCCGCCGATCTGATTTCCGGTATGGATGCCGCAATGGCGACGCTGGCCGCGTTGTTCGAGCGCGCGAAATCCGGAAAAGGTCACCAGATCGACATCGCGATGGTGGACAGCATGACCCGCTTCATGTCGCCGCGCATAGTGTCGTACCTCGGCGCGGGCGAAGTGCCTAAGCGCACCGGCGCGAAAGACAGCGTGATCGCGGTTTACCAGGCGTTCGACACGCAGGACAAGCCGTTGACGCTGGGGCTCGGCAACGACGCGATCTGGAAACGCTTCTGGCAGGCGGCGGGGCAACCGGCGAGGGGCGAGGACGTGCGTCATGCCAGCAACGCAGACCGGCGCGCGGACCGCGCGGCCATCGTCGCCGATATCCAGATGATATTGAAAACCAGATCGCGCGACGAATGGCTGGAGATATTCAAGCAGGCGAAAGTACCTGCCGGTCCGGTCAACAGCGTCGACGATCTGGCGCGCGACCCCGAGCTGCTTGCGCGCGGCTTGTTATACACCGCGGACTCCAACGGGCGGCGCGTGCCGCAGGTGGGCCTGGGTATCGGCATCGACGGCGTTAATGCGACGTACCGCACGCCGCCGCCGAAACTCGGCGAACACACCGGCGCCGTGTTGCGCGACTGGCTCGGCTATGAAGCGCAGGCGGTGGCGGCCCTGCGCTTGCAAAAACTGATTTGAATGGCGGCATTCACCAAAAGGGAATCTGAAGCATGGGCAAGCACATCGTGTTTATCGGGGCCGGCGCGGTCGGCGGTTATGTCGGCGCGCATCTCGCGCGCGCGGGCGAGAACGTGGCGCTCGTCGATCCGTGGCCCGAGCACGTCGAAGCGATCCAGCGCGACGGCATGCATCTGGGCGGCTCGCAGGGCGAGCATGTCGTGAAAGTGCGCGCAATGCACATGCACGAAGTGCAGAGCTTCGTGAAAAAGCCGGTCGACATCGCGATCATCTGCACCAAATCGTACGACACTGAGTGGGCGGCGCTGATGATCAAGCAGTACCTGTCGCCGCAGGGCTATATCGTGTCGATGCAGAACGGCATCAACGAAGAGCGCATCGCGAGCGTTGCCGGCTGGGGCAAGACGGTCGGCTGCGCGCTCTCCACGATCAGCGTCAATTGTTTCAAGCCCGGTCACATCAGCCGCTATCAGCAGCCGGGCGGCGAGCATCACACCGTGTTCCGCGTCGGTGAAATTCACGGGCGCATTACCCAACGCGTGACGGAACTCGCCGCCATTCTGAATCAGGTCGATACCGCGAAGCCCACGCAGAACCTGTGGGGCGAGCGCTGGACCAAGCTGACTGCGAACAGCATTACGCACGGCATCCTGGGGGCGACGGGGCTCGACAACCGCACGGTTTACGTCGAACGCGGTACCGCTCATCGTATGGGCGTCAAGCTCGCTGCGGAATCGATCGCGGTCGGCCGCGCGCAGGGATTCGAACTGGGGACGATCCTCGGCATCGCGCCCGATGACTGGTACGGCGCGGGCACCGGCGACGCGACGGCATTGAAAAAAGTGCAGGCGGGATTGACCGCGTGGATGGCGACGCTGCTCGAACCGTCGCAATCGTCGGTCGGCCGCGACGTCTCGCGCGGCCGCCGTTCGGAGATCGATTTCACCAACGGCCTCGTCGCCCGGAAAGGCGCTGAAGTCGGCGTGCCGGCACCCACGCATGCCGCATTGACGGCAATCGTGAAGCGCATCGATACGGGCGAATTGAAACCCGATCCAAAAAATATCGAAGGCATTCTCTGATGTCCCGGACAGTCGCTCGAGCGGCAAGTCCTGCGCGCGCGCACATCGCGGCGGCAGTTGCACTGCTGACCGTCGTGCCGGGCGCGGGTGCGCAGACCTATCCGGCGAAGCCCGTCCGCATGATCGTGCCGTTTGCGACCGGCGGCGGCACCGACATCGTCGCGCGTGCGGTCGCCCTCGAAATCGGCAGGGCGCTGGGCCAGCCATTCGTCGTCGACAACAAGACCGGCGCCAACGGCAATATCGGCATGGAACTCGCGGCGAAGGCGGCGCCGGACGGTTACACGCTGATCATGACGTCGAGTTCGCTCGCGATCAATCCGAGCATGTATAAAAATCTCGGTTATGACGCGCTCAACGACATTGCGCCGGTATCGCTCGCGACATTGATTCCGTTCATTCTGGTCGCGAATATCGCGTTGCCGGTGAAATCGGTCAGGGAACTCGTTGCGCTGGCGCGCGCGCATAAGAAAGAATTGAGCTATGCGTCATCCGGCAACGGCAATGCGACTCACCTGGCGATGGCCCTGCTGGAAATGATGGCGAAGATCGAGCTCAATCATATTCCGTATAAAGGCACCGGGCAGGGCGTGACCGACGTGATGGGCGGACACGTGCCGCTCATGTTTGGTGCGCTGCCATCGACGATGCCCGGCGTGAAAGCGGGCAAGCTGAAAATACTCGCGATCTCGAGCGCGCAGCGCTCACCGGTGCTGCCCGATGTGCCGACGGTGGCCGAAGCAGGCGTTCCCGGTTATGAACTCACCTCGTGGTATGGCGTGCTCGCGCCGGCCGGGACGCCAGCGGCGATCGTCACCCAGCTGAACGGCGAAATCGTCAAGGCCCTCAATACGCCTGAGGTAAAAGCACGCCTTTCGGGCGAAGGCGCCGAGCCGGTCGGCAACAGCGCGCCGCAGTTTCAGGCGTACATCCGCACTGAAATCGACAAATACGCGAAGATCGTCAACGCGCTCGGCATCAGTGCGGGCAAGTAGGGCGGCAAAAAACTGCCGGCGGGATGGTTTAAAATACACCGATGATCATCAGCGCGCATTGCGTTGTTGGCAAATCCCATCTTTTTAAAAAGCGACGACCGTCATGGCATTCGAAACGATTTTGTACAAGGAAGAAGGCCCGATCGGCTGGTTGACGCTGAACCGCCCGGACGACGGCAACATGTTCACGGCGCAGATGTGCCACGAGATCCGCGACTGCATCAACGACGTGCGGCGCGAAACGCGCACGCGCGTGCTGGTGATCACGGGCGCCGGCGACAAATTCTTCTGCATCGGCGGGCGCAAGGACGGGCTCGAAGACAGCACGCTCTACGCCGGCATGCTGCCCACACTCGAAATCTACGAGAG
>CAZEAX010000402.1:0-4749 GCA_964510405.1 uncultured Streptomyces sp.
AGGAATATCGTCGGCGTGCTGGTGATGCCGATTTCGCGCGCCTGGTTGACTGCCGCGAGCGCGCGTTCGGCGTACAGCCGCTCGTGCAATGCGATTTGCATTTCCGCGGGATCGAGTCCCGCGCGTTCGCCCGCGGCCATCAGCGTTTCGGGTTCGCCGATGTCGCCGCCTTCGGTCCACATCAAATCGTAAACGGCGGTCTTGAATGCAAAGTCGCGCCCATGGTCGCATGCAAACTCCAACGCTTCGAACGCGAGAAAGCTGTACTGGCGTTTGCCGGGATAGCGCATTCGCGCGTACTGGTCCGGCGCCATTTCCTTGAGCCACGCGTTGCGCCGTTCGGCTTTCGCGTCTGCATCCGGAGTGCGTTCGCGCGGGCTGCCTTCCGGTGGCGTATCGGGATGCAGCCAGTGCGGCCGCCACATCGGCTCGACGCCATATTCGCGCGCAAGGCGGTCGATTTGCTCGACCGCCAGAAAACTGTATGGGCAGACGAAGTCGGCAAATACCGCCACGCGAAAAGGTGTTGTCGGTTTCTGGTTTTCTGCCGTCATCGCGCGTCTCCTCTCCTGTGGAAGCCTAGATCGCTCTTGCCATCGCTTCAGCCGCTTCGACCGCCAGAGCTTCGCCGGTTATACCGCCGGCAAGCACATCGCGGTCGAAAGTCAGAAATGCCACGCTCGCGCCGTGTGCTCCGGTCAGCAGCGGTTCCGCTGCGTTCTCGCCGCGAGTGTAGCGGAAACCCGGCGCACCGATTTCCCGCCCCTCCATGATAGCCGAACCGTCGAGCACCACTTCATAGCGTCCGAATTCGGCGGCGGGCATCGCGAGGGCGGCGTGGGCGGGCGCTTTGACGATCACCGCGGCCGGACCGTAATCGGGCGGCATCAAAAGCTTGAACGTCCCTTCGGCTACGCCTGGCAACGGTTGCCACGCCGCCTCGGTCGCGAGCGCAGCGAAAATGCGCCCGCCAAGATTGATCTTGCGCCGGGCATCGAGATTCGACATCGCGATGATGCCGCCGGCTTTCGGATGCAGCACGAGCATGTCGTGGCCGCCGGACACGGCGAACGGCCCATAAGGAATATTGTGATCGGTGTAATGGATGGCCAGGGCTTCGAGGTGCTTGACGCCGCGCGGGAAGTCCATCGCGCCGCCTAGCAGCAGCTGAAACTGCGAAGTCAGATGCATGTGTCCATACACCGACGGGCAATCGTCGAAACGGAACCGCAGTGCCTCCGGCCCGCCGTCTTCGCCGGACAGCAGCACCTGGCACGCAAACGTGATTCCCTCGCTGGAACTGCGTTTCCACGGTGCGTTGGCGGAATCTACGATGTAGGTTTGCTGCATTTAAATGTCCGCGACTATGCCCTGGCGCTCACTTTCGCAAAAATCCGCTCGCTGCGCCGGCGATCGGCCGCAGCGGCTATCCCGGGTTCGGCGCACCATGCCACCAGCCGCTCGGTAGCAGAGTCGGCGCCGGTTGTCGCCTCGTTCTTGAAGCGGTCGCGCAGTTGTTTGACCTGCAGTGCGAGCCGTTGTTGCTGGAATTCCGCCGGACTGTCGAGACCGAGCGCCAATTCGAGTTCGAGCAGGCGCTCGCGGCGCATCTGGTTGCCGCGTTCGACGCGAGCGATGTGATTGGCGGTCAATGCAGAATCGGCAAGCGCGCTTAACGCAGCATCGCGGCGCGCCAGCATTTTCTTTTCCCACGCGTCGGGCAGTGCAGGCAATGCGGTCCATTTGTCCTGCAGCGCGGTTGCTGCATCCGTCGCGACATTGCCCGCCCGCACAAGGCCGTCCAATTCCTCGCTCAACTGTTCTTTCGCGGCCAGTGTCGTCCACACGGCCGCCTTCTGTGCGCGCGCACGCTCCGCGAGCATCGCATCGATGGCGGTCTGGGCTTTTTTGAAACGCACTTCAATGCCACGCAGCGCGGGATCGGGGGCGCCGCGCTGCTTGCGCCATAGTTCAGTCAGCTCGCGCGCGGCCTTACGAATTTCCTGGTCGTTCTTGTCCGCAGCCGCCGCGAGGCCTTCGAGCTGCGAGCAGAGCTCTTCGAGCTCACGCCGGCCCTGTTGCTTCTGATCGATCTGTTCCTTGCGCTTGGCATCGCGCGCCGCGAACACCGCGTCGCACGCGGCGCGGAACTGTTCCCACAACGGACGTTCGTCGCGCTGCAGCAATGAGAGCGCCTTGGCCTGCTCCTGCCATTTGGCCTGCAGCGCCTTGACCTGGCCAAGCGTGTCGCGTTCCATCGCCTTGTCCGCGAGTGCCTTTGCTTCTTCGATCAACGCGATGCGGGCGGCTTTTGCCTGCTCGCGCGCTGCGCCGATCGCTTCGCGCAATGGTGCCAATGCTGCTTTCAATTCGGAGTCGAGCTTCTTCCATGCGCGCGGTTCGACGCTGCCGAGATTGCCCTCGCGCCATTTCTGTTCGGTCTCGCGCAGCCAGCGTTCGATCGCGCGCCAGTCGCGCCCCTCGTCTGACGGGCCGAGCAGCGTAGGTGCATGCGCCGCCGCCGCCGCGATGAATTCTTCGCGCTGCTTGCGGCCCTGCTTTCTCAGCGCCGCCTGTTCCGCGAAATGCCGCGCGGCGGGCGCGTAGGCTTTTTCGCACGCGCCGTCGAAGCGCTCCCACAGCGCTTTGGGAACACCCGCGTGCTGCTGGTCGAGGGCTTTCCATTCGTTGCGCAGCTTCTGCACTTCCGCGGCGAGTTGCGGCGCGTCCAGCGTCTGCGCGGCGAGCGCCTCGGCGCGTTCGCACAGTTGCATGCGTGCATTCTGCTGGCCGAAGGATTCCCAGCGTTCGAGTTCGACGAGCTGGTGCACGAGACGGCCCAGCCGCTGCGTGGTCGGCTTGGGCAGTGCGCCTGCGGCGAGCTTCAATTTCTTGATGGTGTCGGCGGCGGCGCGCGCGGCCTGCAACTGGCCCGCGGCCAGCGCTTGTTCGGCAGCGCGCAGCAGTGCGTGGACCTCCTGGCGTACCGCTTGCGACTGCTGGCGCGTGCTTTCCAGAAACGCCAGGCGGCGCTGCTCGACGATGATCAGCGCCGTTTCGAATCTTTGCGTAAGTGCAGGCGTGCGCAGCTTCCGGTCCAGCGCCTGCCAGCGCACGGGCAATTGCGCGTCGTCCACCGTCGTGTCGGCGGCGAGCCGCTCCGCTTCGGCAACGAGCGCTTCGACGCTTGCGGCGGTCGCCAAATCGCGTTCGTACTGGGCGATGCGTTGTTCGGCCCCTTCGAGTCGCGCGAGCGCGGCCTGGTTGTCGCGCGCGAGCGCTTCAGTCCTGAATGTCGCAAGTTCCGCGCGCAGGCCGGCGATGCCGTCCGGGGCCGCGGGCGGCGCGAGCCTGGACAGCCACTCGTGCAAGCCGCGCTCGAATTGAGCGCGCGCGCGTTGTTCGTCCTGTTCGCGAACAAGCCGGGCCTGTACGGTTTCGCGCGCCGCACTATAGCCAGTGGTGCGCGCCGGATCTTCGCTCATGTCGAGCGCGCTCCAGCGGCGGTCGAGTTCGACCACTGCGCTCACGATAGCGCCGCTGCGTGTCGCAAGCGCCGCGAGTTCGGCGAGTATCGTGTCGGCTTCGACGGCCTGCTCGACGCGGCTCGTCATGGTGTCGAGGCGTTGCTGGGCATTTCTCGCAACCCCGCGATCCTTGCTTTTTGCAGCGTCGGCGAGTTTGCGCAGCCCTGTCTCGGTTGAGATGCGTGAGGCCGCGGTCTTGCGCGTTTCCGCGTGATCGGCAGCGAGCGCCAGCTCGATCAACAGTTCCTCATCGCTGATGGCTGCGATTGCGTTGGCGCGGCGTTCCGCGTCATGCATTGCATCGAGCGCGTCCGCAAGACTCTCAGCGAGCGCTGCGCGCACCGCCTGGTCGGTTTCGGTCTGCCGTGCCGCGGCAAGCTTGGCCGAGTCGGCGCAGCGGCGGGCGGCGGCAATGCGTACTTCGGGCGCAGGATCGGCGGTCAGCAGGCGGGCGACATCGTCCGAATCGGGCGGCAGGTCCGCCACGCCGAGCGCGCGCTGCGCGGGGTCGGCGTGCTGGTGCTGGGGCGGCCGTGAAAACAGGTTGTTGATCATCGAATGCTTCTCAATAAGTTCAGTGCCTGACCTCGAGCAGGATCTTGCCGATATGCGCGCTGGTTTCCATGCGCGCATGCGCGCCGGCAGCGTCCGCGAGCGGCATGACTGAATCGATGATCGGCGTGACCCTGGTGCCCAGGTGCGGCCACACGCGGTCCATGACCTGGCGGACGATCTCGACTTTTACCGGCAGCGCCGAGACGCGCAATTGCGAGCCGGTCACCACCGCGCGCTTCGCCATGATCGCCGACACCGGCACGCAGAATTCGGTGCCGTCGCCGCCGGATAAGTGCACCAGCCGGCCGTCGGTGGCGAGTGTTTCGATATTGCGTTTCGCATACTTGCCGCCGACCATGTCGAGGATGACGTCGGCGCCATGGCCGGCCGTCGCTTCCTTCATGCCTGCGACAAAGTCCTGATCGCGATAGTTGATGGCGCTTGCTGCGCCCAGCTTCACGCAAAACGCGCATTTATCGGCGCTGCCCGCGGTCACCGCCACCTTGGCGCCGACGAGCCGCGCTAGCTGTATCGTCATCGTGCCTATGCCGCTCGATCCGCCGTGCACCAGCAGCCACTCGCCCTCCTTGAGGCGTCCGAGCATGAAAACGTTGAACCACGACGTCATTAGCGTTTCCGGTGTCGATGCCGCCTGCTTCAGGTCGAA
>CAZEAX010000403.1:0-4748 GCA_964510405.1 uncultured Streptomyces sp.
AGCAAAGAAATGGGTGCGAAGTCGCGAACCGGGTCGAACGACAGCTTGGGATAAAAAGCCGGGAGCACCGCATAAGCATTGCTCGTGCATAACAATGTATACCCGTCGGGTGCGGATTTGGCTACGATCTCGGTGCCTATCGTCTGCCCGCCTCCACCCTTGTTGTCGACGACGACGGGCTGTCCCCATGCATCCGTCAAGCCTCCAGAGATGATGCGTGCAAATATATCGACGGCGCCGCCTGCTGCTGCGGGGACGACTATCCGAACGGGCCGAGACGGATAACTGTCTCCCGGCCTGGGTTCGGCCGCCGTCGCCATGCCGCCGAAAGTTACGACAAGAAGTAACATGACCGAACTATGGGTCGAGCGAAAGTAGGCCACGCGCAATAACGATGCTATGACGCGGCGATATCGCAACATATGCGTCATGATCTTGCTCACGACTTAAGCTGTTCGACGCGCTTGACGAACGCCGGTAACACCTCCTTATAGTCGCCAACGACGCCAAGATCGGCCCGCGCGAAAATTTCGGCATCGGCGTCGCTGTTGATGGCAACCACCGTACGCGCGGCGCTGATGCCGGCAAGATGTTGAACCGCGCCGGAAATACCGACGGCAATATAAAGATCGGGCGTCACGCTCGAGCCGCTGAGCCCGACCGTATAAGCAGACGGAACCCAGCCGGAATCTGCGACCGGTCGCGAGCACCCGACCGCGGCGTTGAGTGCCGAAGCTGCGCCCTCGATGTAATGCCAGTTCTTGGCACCACCGATGCCGCGGCCGCCGGAAACGACCACTTTTGCATTTTTGAGGTTGATGCCGCCGGATGCCGCGGCCGCCACCTCATCGATCATGTTTACGGCGTTCGCTGCAATAGGCTCAACCGTCAATTGCATCACTTCCGGTTTGTTGCCCGGCGTTGCAGGCGTAAAAACGCCGGGCCGCAATGTTGCGAGTCTAAGCGCGCCGCGAATCGCAAATTCACCCCACACGCTGCCGCCATATACCGGCTTGGTCGCAATCAGCGCATCGCCGTCCAGCGAAAGTGCGACACAATCCATGACGAGACCTGCATCCAGCACAGCGGCCAGTTGCGGCACCCAGTCCCGGGTCTCGAGCGTATGCGCGAACAACGCGATCGACGGCGAGCTCGCGCCGAGCGCCGCGCGCGCGGCCGCCACAAACGACGCCGCCCCGTAATGCCGCAATTCCGGATCCCGTATCAGATACAGCCGCTGCATCGGCGGCAAGCAGTCCTCCCCAACCGCCGCACTGTCACGCGCGATCAGAGCGCCGATCAGCGGCTCGCCTGTCGCCTGCGCAAGTGCCGCGCCCGCGCCGGCCAGTTCCAGAAACTCGCTGCCGGGCTGCCCTGCTGCGAGGTCGCCAACGATGAGTATGCCCGCCATCAGACGAGTCCCATGTCGTGCAGTTTGTCTGCCAGCGCAATTCCGCGCTCGGCATCCGAGCTACCATCAATGAGTTGCGCTTTCGTCGTTCGAGTCTGCACTGTCAGTCGGCGCAATTCGACCTTCGGCACAGCTGGTGCGATGCCCAGATCATGCAATTTCCAGCCGGGTACCAGCGCACGGCCCGCGTTCATCGTCCCGCGCATGGTCGGGTGCCGTGGCTCGTTGATTTCGCTCGATACGCCCAACAGCGCGGGCAACTGCACACGCAAACGCTGATGGCCGCCGTCGATCAACCGATGAACCGTCAAATTGGTTGGCGCGGACTCGGCGATTTTGGCGACCGGTGAAACCGCGGGCAGCTTGAGCGTCTCGGCGATCCAGTACAGTACCTGGCCGGCATCGGTATCGGATGCCTGCCGCCCGCACATTACCAGGTCGAATTTTCCAATCTTGCGGATTGCCGCCGCGAGCGCGCGGCCGACCGTCGCGCTGTCTGCATACATCCAGACGGGATCGCTCAGCAAAATCGCCGCATCGGCCCCCATCGCAAGCGCGCGCTTGAGCGATTTACGGCTGCTCTCGTCGCCGAGGCTTAAGACCGTTACCCGTCCGCCATGCCGTTCCCGCAATCGCAGCGCCTCTTCCAGCGCATTCTCATCGTAGCCATTGAGAACCGGCGCAACGCCGAATGGCGACTCGATGCGCTTTGCCTGCGCGTCGAGCTTGACATAGCTGGGAGGGATATTGGGATCCGTCACTTCCTTGACGGTCACGATGATGTCCACGCCAAATTCCTTTGCGCGCGATTACGGTTGCAGCGCCGCCAGCGCGGCGTGCGTGCCGGCAATTCGGCCAAAGGTCGCGCCGGCCATCATGCCGGAGCCCGACGCATAGTTGTCGACCCACAAACCGCCGGCCATTTCACCTGCCGCATACAAGCCCGGGATCGGCCAGCCCGCGACATGCTGCGTTTGCCCCGTCGCCGGATCGATTTTCAAGCCGCCGTAAGTAAAGGTCATTCCGCAGCGGACCGGGAACGCCTCGAACGGCGGCTCCTCGATGCTGAGGCAGTAATTGCTTTTCGGCGGGTAGATTCCGGCCGTGCGTTTGCCGTCGAGCTTGTGGCGGTCCGGATTGAATTGTCCCGGCTGGATGGCCGCATTGAATTCGCGCACCGTCTTGATGAAATTCGGCACGTTGATTTCCAGCTCGGCGCCGAGTTTCTCGAGCGTGTCGGCCTGCGCGCTCGTCGCACTGTCGTAGTTGGTCGGATAAATGTCCATCTTGCGCGCTTTGGCATCGAGAATCTGATACGCAATCCCGCCCGGTTGAGCAAGGATCGCGCGGCCCATCGCCGCATAGGTACGCCCGCGCAGATCGTACGCTTCGTCGACGAAACGTTCGCCGTTCGTGTTCACCATGATCGAGTACGGATACATGTAACGCGCGTATGAGGCCTTGGTCGAATACGCGACCGGGATTTTGAATGGCGGCAGGTCGATGTCCTGCGGCGATGCATGGCACGTAGTCCAGCTTCCGTGCGGCATGGCGCCGATATGCATGGCCATGCGCAAACCATCGCCCGTGTTGAACGGCACGCCGCGGATTCTGACAGTGTCCCAGCCGGCGCCGAGATAGCGCGCGCGCATTTCGGGGTTCGCTTCGAAACTGCCGCAGGCGAGCACCACCGATTTTGCAGTAAAAGTCGCGAAACCGTTCGGCGTGAGAGCACGCACCCCCGTCACCCGTCCTTTTTGATCCTGAATCAATTCGGTCGCCGCGGTCTCGTAATGAAATACCACACCCGCTTTTTCGAGCAACGTGAAATTGCGCTGCTGCAGCCCGTAGCCGCCGCCGTTCATCAGCAAGATATTGTCGGACGGCATTTTAAAGCCGCCGGCCGGTACCCAGTCGTGTCCTTTCGATGCGAGCCATTGCACGGTTTTCAGCGATTCGGTAACGTGCACCTGCAGCATGTCCTGGTCGCTTTGATTGTTCGTGACCTGCATCACTTCGTCCCAGTGCTCGGCTTCAGTTCGATGCGGCATGTGCTCGAGCAGCGCACGCAGTTCGTCGTCCGCCATGTTTCTGACGAGCGGGCGCACGTCTTCGACGCCGTTGAACACGAAACGCATGTGGCCGGTCAGCGCGCTGTTGCCGCCGCGGTTCGCTTTGGAAGCCTTTTCCAGCATGCCGATTTTCGCGCCTTTTTCGACCGCCGAATGCGCGGCGCAGCACGCCGCATTGCCGGTGCCGACGATCAGAACATCATAGTGGTAGGTTGGGTCCGTCATGGTTGTCTCCAGTTAAGTCGGTTGTCGATCGCGTTATTCAGGCGACCGAGAATGTTTTCGCGTCGGCCATTTTTTCGAGCCGATCGAAACGCGCCGCCGCAGCCGCATCGTCCGCGCCGCCGGTGAGCAGCATGAACTTGCGTTTGAGCTCGTCGCGATTAAGCGGGTCGGCCGGCATGCCCCGGTAAATATCGGCGCGCTTGCTCACCTTGCGGCCGTCTTTCAGCGTCACCGTTACCGTCGAACTTCTCACCGAACCTTCGCCCGCGCGCTGCTTGAGTTCGAGTGCTTTGGCGGCGGCACGAATGGCCGGATCCTGCACCGCCGATTCGTCGAAGGAGCGCGGATCGTCGGGATCGCGATATAGCGCGATCGCCACGCAGAACGGCACGCTGTACTGCGCCTTCAGAATATCGACCGGCTCCGGGATATTGTGATGCGTGAGCAGGCGTTCGCTGCCTTCGACCAGCAAATGGGCGACGTCCGTCGCCGCGAATTTGTGTTCAGCCATCAATTCGCGCAGCGTCTGCACCGGCGTGTGCGCGTTGATGTGCGCGGCGTAGCGCTTGAGGCAAATGCGCCGCACCTCCCATTCGCTGCCGAGTCCCTTGGTCAGCAGTTCCGCTTCGCAGTCTGCGGCAACACCGTAGGCATCGAGGAATCCGAACTTGCCCTCGAGTATGGTCTCCGGCCCTTCATAGCCGGCGCCGGCGAGCCGCGCGGCAAGTACGCCGCCCTCGGAAGCGCGGCCGAGATGCAGGCGCTTGACCATCGCGCCGCCTCGCGACTTCGAAAATGCCAGCAGGCCGGAAGACAGCGAACCCGCAATCGCCAGCGCGTTCGCAAGCTGCTGCGCATCGAGGCCGTAGATGAGGCCGGCCGCAATGGCGCTGCCAAAGGTTCCGGTCAGTCCCGGCGCATGAAAACCGACGTGCTCGGGGCTGTGATGCGTCGCCAGCGCGATGCGGAACATCACCTCGACCGCGGCGACATAGGCGGTCAGCGCCTGTTTTCCGTCGGCCCCGGTTTCCTCGCAAGCA
>CAZEAX010000404.1:0-4741 GCA_964510405.1 uncultured Streptomyces sp.
AGCCGACTTCGGAGTTTTTCAAGTACCTGAAGAACAGCAAGCCATCGAAGTAGCGCGGCGCCGGGCAGCGCGTGGGAAAATACCTGTTGACCGCGCTTGCGCTGATGCTGGTCATCGAGGGCGTGCTGCCGTTTCTGGCGCCCGGCCTGTGGCGCGACACTTTCCGCCGCATCACCGCAATGTCCGACGGCCAGCTGAGGTTCATCGGGCTCGCTTCCATGCTGAGCGGAATGCTGCTGTTGCTGATGGTGACGCGGTAAGCCGCGAGGCTGGCGCATGTACCGCACGCAAGATGGGAAATACCGCCGTACGCGTGTATCCTTGCGGGTTGTTTTTTGTGATGCCTTTATTTGTAACGTCTTGAGCCACCATGCGTAAATGGCTGTTGCCTGAGTATATCGAGGATGTCCTGCCGGAGCCCGCGCGCCGTATTGAGGCGTTGCGGCGGGGCATGCTCGACCTCTTTGCGCTGCACGGCTATCAGCTCGTCGTGCCGCCGATGCTCGAATACGTGGAATCGCTGCTCACCGGTACCGGACACGATCTCGACTTGCGGACGTTCAAGCTCGTCGACCAGCTATCCGGGCGCACGCTCGGCGTGCGGGCCGACATTACGCCGCAGGTGGCAAGGATAGATGCACACCTGATGAACCGCAAAGGCGTAAACCGGCTCTGCTACGCCGGCAGCATATTGCATACGCTGCCGGCGGGACTCAACCGCACCCGCGAACCGTTGCAGATCGGGGCCGAGATTTATGGGCACGCCGGGATCGAAAGCGATCTCGAGGTGCAGCGCCTGATGCTCGATGCGCTGCGGCTGGCCGGCATCGGCAAGCTGCATCTCGACATCGGGCACGTCGCCGTATTTCGCACGCTCGTCAAGAAAGCGGCCGTCGGCGCGGACGTCGAGGCCGAATTGTTTCGCGCGGTGCAGGCGAAGGATGTGCCGGCGCTGGCGAAACTGGCGAGAAAACTCGACCGCAAGACGGGCGCGGCGCTGGAGGCGTTGCCGGAACTCTCCGGCGGCATCGAGGTGCTGACACGCGCCAAGAAGCTGCTTCCGGATGACGGCGAAATCAAGCAGGCGCTTGCACAGTTGCGCGCAATCGCCACCTCGATCCACGACACCGGGGCCGAAATCTGTTTCGATCTCGGCGAACTGCGCGGGCTGCACTATCACAGCGGCGTGGTTTTTGCCGTGTATGTTGAGGGTTGGTCGAATGCAATAGCGCTCGGCGGACGCTACGACGAAGTCGGCCTGGCGTTCGGACGCGCGCGACCGGCCACCGGTTTCAGCATGGATTTGCGAGAAATCGTGGCAATCGCGCCGGCTGCGGAGTCGCGCACCGCCATACTTGCGCCGTATTTGCCGGCCGACGCCGCGCTGCAGCGGCGCATCGCAACTCTGCGCAAGGCAGGCGATGCGGTAATCGTCGATTTGCCGGGACACGATAAAGCGCGCGACGAACTCGGCTGCAGCCGCCGGCTGGCGTTGCGCAACGGTAAATGGATAGTCGAGCCGCTTTGATTCACACGGCGGCGCGAACGGCGTTACGCACGAACACAGAACAGAGAGAGCAATGGCCAAAAATGTAGTCGTAATCGGCAGTCAGTGGGGCGACGAAGGCAAAGGCAAAATCGTCGACTGGCTTACGGATCATGCCCAGGGCGTGGTGCGCTTCCAAGGCGGTCACAACGCCGGGCATACGCTCGTCATCGGCGGGAAGAAAACCATCCTGCGCCTGATTCCGTCGGGCATATTGCGCGACGGCGTCGCGTGTTATATCGGCAACGGAGTCGTTTTGTCGCCGGACGCGCTGCTCAAGGAGATCGGCGAGCTCGAAGGCGCGGGGGTGGATGTGATGCGCCGCCTGCGCATCAGCGAAGCCTGTCCGCTGATATTGCCGCACCACGTTGCGATCGACCATGCGCGCGAAGCGGCGAAGGGCGCAGGCAAAATCGGTACCACCGGCCGCGGCATCGGTCCAGCTTACGAAGACAAGGTCGCGCGGCGCGCGATCCGCCTGCAGGACCTGCTGCACCGCGAGCGGTTTGCCGCCAAGTTGGGCGAAGTGCTCGACTACCATAACTTCGTGCTCAAGAATTATTTCCGCGCGCCGATCGTCGATTTTCAAAAAACGCTCGACGATACTCTCGCGCTTGCCGATCGCATCAAACCGATGGTCGCCGACGTCCCGCGCATGCTTTACGAAGCGCAGAAGGCGGGCAAGAACCTGTTGTTTGAAGGTGCGCAGGGCACTCTGCTGGACGTCGATCACGGCACGTATCCTTACGTGACTTCGAGCAACTGCGTCGCCGGCGCCGCCTGCGCCGGCGCCGGTGTCGGGCCGCACTTGCTGCATTACGTGCTGGGCATCACCAAGGCATATACGACGCGTGTAGGCTCGGGGCCGTTTCCAACGGAGCTCGAAGACGATATCGGCAAGCACTTGGCCTCCCGCGGCAACGAGTTCGGTTCGGTCACCGGCCGGCCGCGGCGCTGCGGCTGGTTCGACGCGGCGGCGCTCAAGCGATCGATCCAGATCAACGGGATTTCCGGCTTGTGCGTGACGAAGCTCGACGTGCTGGATGGCGTCGAGGCGCTGCAGCTGGGCGTAGGCTACCGGCTCAACGGCGAGCGGCTCGACCTGCTTCCGTCAGGTGCCGAAGCGCTGGCCGGGTGCGAGCCGATTTACGAGGAAATACCCGGCTGGTCGGGCAGCACCGTCGGCTTGACGCGCTATGAGCAATTGCCGGCGGAAGCTCGGCACTATCTGAAGCGCATCGAGGAGATCTGCGAAGTGCCGGTGGACATGATTTCTACAGGTGCCGAGCGCGCCGAAACCATCGTGAGGCGCCATCCGTTTGAATAATGCCGGCCTATTGGGCGCGATTTGTGCGCCGGCGGATAGCTAGCGGATTCGCGCAGAATCAGGCTGCGTGCTCAATCCTGTATCCTTGCCCACAATCCTGATTCTTGGTGCCCGGGAAGGGACTCGAACCCCCACAGTGTTACCACCGCATGGACCTGAACCATGTGCGTCTACCAATTCCGCCACCCGGGCATGCAAGGCGGGCAAATTTAATCATTAAGGGCACTTTTGTCAATGAAAACGCGAAAATCCCGCACGCGCGCGCGCGATGACACACGCGTGCGAGGCGGCAGCAACGCAGCGAAAACGCACCGCACATCGCCGGTACAACCTGCGCGTGCGAAACATTCTGCGCCGGACGCGGCAGGTCAACGCCGCCAGACGCCGGGGGCCGCATCGCTTCTGCGCGCACCGGTTCGCGGCAACGATCCGCAGCATGCGCGCGAAAGCAGCAATTATGACGAGCCGGTGCCGAGCCGTGAAATGATACTGGAGACGCTCAACGCGCAAGGCGTGCCGGTCAGCAATGAGCAGCTCGAAAAACTGCTGGGCATCACCGACAGCGAACGCGAGGGTTTCGAACGCCGCCTGGGCGCCATGCAGCGCGACGGCCAGATCATGCGCAACCGGCGCGACGCGATTTGCGTCGTCACCAAGCTCGATCTGATAACGGGCAAAGTGCAGGGACATCCTGACGGTTTTGGTTTCCTGATCCGCGATGACGCTGGTCCCGACATGTTTCTGGGGCCGCAGGAGATGCACAAGATCCTGCACGGGGACCGCGTTGCCGCGCGCGAGATCGGGCTCGACCGCCGCGGCCGTCCCGAGGCGAAAATCGTCGAAGTGCTCGAGCACGTCAACCATCGCATCGTCGGGCGGCTGCGCAACGAGCAGGGTGTATTTTTCGTGGTGCCCGAGAACCGGCGCATCAGTCAGGAACTGCTGGTGCCGCCCGGAGACAGTCTAGACGCGAAACCCGGACAGGTAGTCGTTGCCGAAATCATCGCGCAACCGGCGCGTCACGCGCAGCCGATCGCGCGGGTGGTCGAGATTCTCGGCAACTACGCCGATGCCGGCATGGAAATCGAAATCGCCTTGCGCAAGCACGATTTGCCCTATGAGTTTCCGCCCGCGGTTGATAAAGCCTGCAGCGGCTTCAACGGCAAGGTCACGGCACAAGATACGGCCGGCCGGGAAGACGTGCGCAAGCTGCCGCTCGTGACGATAGACGGTGAAACCGCACGCGACTTCGACGACGCGGTGTATTGCGAGCCGCGCGGCAAGGGATTTCGTCTGATTGTCGCGATCGCCGACGTCAGCCATTACGTCGAGCACGGCGATGCGCTCGATCGCGAAGCGCTCAATCGCGGCAACTCCGTGTATTTCCCGCGGCGCGTGATTCCGATGCTGCCCGAGGTGCTGTCGAACGGCTTGTGCTCGCTCAATCCGCAGGTCGACCGGTTGTGCATGGTTTGCGACATGAATATCGATGCGCACGGCGACGTCACCGATTACCGGTTCTATCCGTCGGTGATGTGGTCGCATGCGCGCTTCACGTATACCGTGGTCGCCGAGATTCTCCAAAATCCGCAGGGCCCGGCGGCAGCGCAGCATCGCGTGCTGGTGCCGCATCTGACCAATCTGAACCGGCTCTATCAGGTTCTCGCGAAATCGCGCGCCAAGCGCGGTGCGATTGATTTCGAGACGATTGAAACGCAAATGATGTTCGACGCGCACGGCAAGATCGAACGCATCGTGCCGGTGCAGCGCAACGACGCGCACCGTATCATTGAGGAATGCATGCTGGCGGCCAACGTCTGCGCGTCCGACATTTTGCGCAAGAATGAGCACCCGGCGCTGTATCGCGT
>CAZEAX010000405.1:0-4739 GCA_964510405.1 uncultured Streptomyces sp.
GGGGTAATATCCGGTTTGGCGCGGCATTACGTTTGCCGCAACCATATACTTGAAGTAGCGCTCCCCGCTTGCTTCCGCTGCGGGTGAACGCAGGGGAGGTTGCGTTGAGTCAGTTGCCGACGATCCGGCTGGGCGATGTCAGCATTTATACGGGCCGCAATATTCATTGCGGATTTCCGGCGATCGCGGGCGGCGTTGAATGCGTGCCCGTGCCGTCGGCGGACACGATCGCGGCGGCGCAACGGAGTCTCGTCAGACTGTTGCCGGAACTCGCCAGCGCGGAATTCGTGCCGGCGCCGGATTTATCGTCATTGGCGTCGGATGCGCCCGCGGCGCTCGGTGCGACACTCGCGTGGCTGACCGCGCAACTGCAAAATCTCGGCAACGGTTGCGTGAGCGAGGTTGGCATCAGCCGCGCCGCGGCGGGCGGCGTGATTGCCTTGAGCGGTTACCAGATTCCGGAAGTCGCGGCTCAGGCGATGCAACTGGCGACGGCGCTGATTGCTGCGTGCTGCGCGGCGGTCGTGCCTGCTCTCGAGTCCGGCTTGCAGCAGAGTCTCGACGGCTTTCTGGAACTCGCGCGGAGCCGGCACTTCGACGTGCAGACTCATGCGGTCGTAAGCGCGGCGCGGGCGCGCAACATTCCGCATTACCGGCTGTGTTCTGCCGCGCGGTTCGTTCAGCTGGGCCAGGGCGTCCACCTGCAGCATATCTACGAGACGGTCAGCGACCGCACGTCCGAAGCCGGCGCGAAAATCGCGCACAACAAGGTGGCGACGAATCAACTGCTGCGCAACGTGGGCGTGCCGGTTCCCGCGCAGATCGCAGTAACGACGTTCGAGCAGGCCGCGGCAGCGGCAGAACAATTTGGTTATCCGGTGGTCGTCAAACCGACTCACGGGCTGCAAACGCGCGGGGTCACGGTCGGCGTCAAGAACGCGCGCGAATTGATGTCCGCTTTACAGGCCGCGGCCGGCGTCAGGCTCGGCGGCGTGCTCGTCGAAAAATTCGTGCCCGGATATCATCACCGGCTGACCGTGATCGACGGGCGCCTCGTCACCGCGGTGAAATGGATCCCGGCCCACGTCGTCGGCGACGGCGTGCATACCGTCGAAGAACTGATTGCAATCGTAAACCGGGACCCGCGACGCGGCGATGCGCATGGCTACGCTTTCGATTTCGGCCGGCAATGGGCGCGCCTGGCGCCGAACCCCGAAATGAGCCGGATGCTGAATGCCCAGGACTACGGCTACTCGTCGGTTCCGCCGCCGGGCCGGATTGTCCGCCTGCACGGCACTGCGACTGTCGCCTCGGGCGGGGACGGCGTGGACGTTACGGACCAGGTGCACCCCGAGGTGCGCGAGATGGCCGAGCTCATCGCGCGCGCGTTCAAGCTCGATACGGTCGGCGTCGATTACCTGACGGACGACGTCGCGCATTCGTACCGCAATGACGGCGGCGCGGTGTGCGAAGTGAACGCCTGTCCCGGGTTTCAGGGGCATTTCCTGATCGGCGTCGACCGCGAAAAAATACTCGATGCGCTATTGCAGCGCGATTTTCCCGCGGGTCAAACCGGCCGCGTGCCGGTGGTCGCGATCGCCGAAAGCGCGCGCGCGGGAACCGTCGCGCGCATGGTCGCGCATCTGTTGGAAGCGTCCGGCAAAACGACCGCGCTCGCGTACTCCGGCGGCGTAACGATAAGCACGCGGCGGATTCGCACTGACGACAGCGCCGGCGGCGAACGCGCGCGGGCAGTCATGTTCGATCCGCGGGTCGAGGCGGCGGTGCTCGAATTGAGCTGCGCCAGCCTGCTGGCGACCGGCATGCCGGTGGATTCCTGCGACGTGGGCGCCATTCTCGAAGTCGATGGCGCCCATCGGCGGCGGGATGGCGTTACCACGGTGGACGAATGGGGTGCACTCAAATCGCTGGTGACGCAATCCGCATCGCGTTATGCCGTCCTTAATGCGGACGACGCGAATTGCGTGAGTATCGCAGCACGATTGTTGCACGTGCCGATTTGCTGGGTGTCCGCGCGTGCCGACAATCTTGTCGTGAAGTCGCATCGCGACGCGAACGGAATGACCGTGACGATCGAGGGTGAAGGCGGGGACGCGGCAATCGTGATGGCCGAGGGGGCGCAGCGGCAGCGCATAGCCACCTTGCGCGATTTGGTGCCCGTCGAAAATGCAGCTGCCCGGACGGGCGATGCAATGTTTGCGGTTGCGATTGCGTGCGCGCTCGGTCTAGCCCACGCTGACATTCAGGCAGGACTCGCTACGTTTCGCGACGATAGGCGAGTGGATTGATCGGGTATTAGTGAGCGCGTAGCGATCTGTCATTTTCGCGCGAAGGTCTTGAAATTTAATGGCTCTATACCCATGTGTCATTTGTGGTTATTGATTTATAATGCCAATTCCTAGTCCCCGACCCCGATAGGAATTGGCGGAACGCGCGAAAGTGCGGCCGCACAAAGTTTGGCGATGCGCCCGCCTTAGAAGGCGCCGCTACTATAGGGCAGGAAATGTCGCAACCAGGAGTCCATCAAAGATTGCGCGAGGCCGCGCGGGCGCTTGTGTCCTTGCGGCTGGATCTTCGTCCTGTCGTCGTCGTCTTCTGCCTCGCATTGCTGGTTGCGTTGTGGGCCGCGTTACTGACTGACCTCGCGCAGGAGCGGGAGCGGGTCATCGAATCGACCAAGCTGCAGACCGCCAATCTGGTCGCGGCATTCGACGAGCACGTGACGCGGACGCTGCGTAACGCCAATATGGTGCTGGTCCAGGTCAAGAAGGACTATGAAAAGTACCGCAAGGTCGACATCACCGAGCATCTCGCGAACCTGACATTCGACCGCGAAATTTTTAACACCATCAGCGTGGCCAACGAACATGGCGAGCAGATCGCCGCCAGTTATGCCGTCAAGAGGCCGCAGAACTGGAGTAACAGCGAAAATTTCCGCTATCACGAAACCCACGACTCCGCGGACCTATACATCAGCCGCCCGCGGCTCGGGATGACCACCGGCAAATGGTCGATTTATCTGTCGCAGCGGCTCGATCATCCGGACGGAAAGTTCGCCGGCGACGTCACGCTCGCGCTCGACATCGGATACTTCTCCGGGTTTTACCGGCAGTTCGATCTGGGCGGCGACGGTGTGATCGTGCTGATCGGCCGTGACGGCATCATCCGCGCACGTAACTCCGACGGCAAGTTGACGGCGGGCGAAGACCGCAGCAATACCACGCTGATATCCTGGCGGTTGGCGGAAAACGACAAGGGCAGCTATGTCGGGAAAGGCAATACCGACGGCGTCGTGCGCATTTTCAGCTATCGCGCGCTGAAGAACTATCCGCTGGTTGTTCTGGTCGGCATATCGGAAGCCCACGCTTTGCAGGGGTTTTATGGCGAGCGTCTCACCCGCATCGGGTGGGCCGCGATAATCAGCATCGTCATCGTGCTGTTTGCGGCGCTGATGATTTCGCAGCTGTCGCGGCTCGCGCGGATCAACCGGCAGTTGCGCGTCAGCGAGGCGAAATATCGCGCGCTGATCGAGACGACCGACACCGGGTATCTGGTTCTGGACAGCAACGGCCGCGTCGTCGATGCCAATGAAAACTACGTGCGGATGAGCGGGCACCAGGCGTTGGCCGATATAGCCGGCCGTCATGTCATGGAATGGACCGCCGAACACGACCGCGAGCGCAACGCCCGCGAAGTCGCCGCCTGTCTTGAAAGCGGACGGGTACTTAACCTCGAAGTTGAATACCGCGGACGGGACGGCGGCACGGTGCCGGTTGAAATCAATGCGGTCGTGGTCGGCGAAGGCGGGGAACGGCAGATTCTGTCGATGTGCCGCGATGTGTCGGCGCGGCGGCGCGCGGAATCGGATCAACTCCTCGCGGCGAGCGTCTTCAGCAGCGCGGCCGAGGGCATCATGATAACCGACAGCAACAACAACATCCTGCTCGTCAATTCGGCGTTCACCCGAATCATGGGCTACAAGCCGCGCGAGGTGATCGGCCGCAACCCGCGGCTTTTTCAAAGCGGGCACACGTCGCGCGAACTGTACGAAAGAATGTGGCAGGGGCTGCAAACGAAGGGGTACTGGACCGGCGAAATCGAGGACCGGCGCGGCGAGCAGGATTCCGTGTGGCTGCAACTTTCGATCTGCGCGGTGCGCGACAAGGCCGGCAGGATCACGCATCATCATGCGATCTTTGCCGACATCACACTGCGCAAGCGCGCGGAGGCGCAGCTCGAACAGCTCAACGCCGATCTCGAACGGCGCGTGGAGGAGAGAACCGCCGAACTGACGCGCGCCAACCGCAATCTCGAAATGGCCAACAAGGACCTCGAGGCCTTCAGCTATTCCGTCTCGCACGATCTGCGCGCGCCCTTGCGCTCCATCCTCGGCCACAGCAGCCATGCGCTGGAAGCGAAGCCGGACGACCTCGACGCCGGCACTGTCGAGCGCCTGACCAGGATCAAAAGCTCAGGCGAGCGCATGGCGCGGCTGATCGACGACCTGCTGAACCTGTCGAGGTTTTCGCGGCAGACCATGCGGCGTCAGGAGATCGATCTGAGCGTCATCGCCACCGAAGTGGTCGGCGGGCTTGCGCAGATCCACCCGCGACACGATGTCGAGACGATCATCAAGCCCGGCATGCAATGCAGCGGCGACCGCGGGCTCATGTTCATTGTGCTGCAAAATCTGCTCGACAATGCCTGGAAGTATTCCA
>CAZEAX010000406.1:0-4733 GCA_964510405.1 uncultured Streptomyces sp.
CGGAAATCAGCTCGACCATCGATTCGCCGACCGGATAGAGCGCGAGCTTCACCGGTCGTTCTGCGAACTGTTCGACGCTGCCGAGCGGAATGCCGAAGCAGTCTTCCCACAGCCGCCGGCTCGCTTCGACGTTCTTCACGACCACGCCGATATGCTCGATACGCTTGATCTTCATTGCTGTCCTCGCTGATAAATGATTGACCGGCTAGTGTAATGCAAGTCCGCCCGCCTAATCCCGCGGGAAGAGCAGCGGCAGCGCGGCGTCGGAGGCGAGCATGCAGCGCGTATTGTGGCCGCAACCTTCGACCACGATGGTCTTGTGCTGCGCGCCGTAGTTCTCCCTCACGTACCTGCCGAACGCAAGGCCGCGCGCGAGCCTTGACGAACCCTGCGCCATCGCGGCGCACGAGATGTCGAAATTGACGAGCGGCAGGATGTCGAGTTCGCCGAGCAGGAATGTCGTCGGCCGGCTGACGACCTGTTTTTTCAGTTGATCGTCGGTCGATGCCGCGCTGTAGCCGACGCGGTTGTTGAGCCCGTACGGCCACGCATCGTACGTCGTGCAGTTGCGCGCGTCCGCATAGGGAACGTACGGGGGCGGCGGCTTCGCGGCACCCAGCGGAATAAAACCGGCAACCGCCGACGACACGTTCGGGGGGATCGCGCTCGCCGTCGGCCGCAGATTGTCAAGATAGGTGTAGGCGCCGGGATTGGAGACGAGATACGAAACTTTGACGCCCAGTTCTTCGTGCACGCGGTTGACCATCTGATAGCGGCCGACGAACTGCCCGCCCGACGAATGGCCGGCCACCACGATGGATTTGAGATTGGGGAACGCGTCCTTTTTCGCGAGCCTGCGCAGGATTTCATCGATCACTTCGTACGATGTGACCTTGGCGTTGACCGCGACGCCGCCCGCGTTCCAGTGCCGGCCGCCGAACTGGCTGATCCAGTTCAACTCATTGGGCGCGAGGGCATCGCGCGCGGCTGCGCGCGCCGCGGCGACGGAATTTCCGCCACTCGCGTCGCGCGGAATATTTTCTTCGTTGGACGCGAAGCGCGGCGACACGACGACGGTATCGTCGAGCGCGCCCGCCAGAAAAGCCGCGGCGAGCACGTTGGTGAAGTTGACGTTCGCGTCGCGCGATCCGCCGTGGACTATGACGACCGCGCGGGTGATCCTGTCGTTGCGCGTCGCCAGCGCGTGGGAGCGGTAGACGAGCGCGCGCATCGGCGCCTCCGCCATCGCAATCCATTCGGTGCACGCCGCGCTGGCTTCGATGCAGGGCGCCGCGAACGCCGGCTGCGCCGCGATGGCCGCGAGCAAAGCCGCTATCCAGCGCGCTCGCGCTAAAAAATTAAGGACGCGCATGTTCGTTCCTCCGCCGGATTTGTCGCCTATGAAAAACGCTATTCGGCCCGCGCGCCCGAATCTTTTACCACGCGCGCGTATTTGGCGATTTCGGACTTGATGTAGTCGCCGAACGCTTCGGGGGTGGGCAGCAGGAACGGCAGTATGCCCAGTTGTTCGAGGCGCGTTTTGACGTCGGGTGCGGCGAGCGCGCGATTGATTTCGCCGTGCAGCTTGATCGCGATGTCTCGCGGCAGGCCGCGCGGGCCGATGAAGCCGTACCAGTTGTCGACGGCGAACCCCGGTACGCCGGCTTCGGCCACCGTCGGCAGTTCGGGGAACATCTCCACGCGGTTGGCGGTCGTCATCGCAAGCGGCCGGATGCGGCCCGCCTTGACCGACGTGACGGCTGTCGACACCGTCGCAAATATCAACTGGATATTGCCGCCGACGAGGTCAACCATCGCGGGCGCGCCGCCTTTGTACGGCACGTGCTGCATTTTCACGCCGGCGAGCGTGTTGAACATTTCACCCGCGAGATGATCGGCGCGGCCGGCGCCCGATGAACCAAAATTGAGGCGCAATGGATTCGCCTTCGCATAGGCGATCAGCTCTTTGACCGAATAGACCGGCAGCGAAGGATGCACGACGAGCATGTTGAGTGCGGTCACCGCGCGCGCGACCGGCGTGAAATCGCGGACCGGATCGTACGGCAGATTGTTATACAGGCTCACGTCAACGGTCAGCGGCCCCATCGAGCCTTCGATCACGGTGTAGCCATCGGGTGTCGCGTGCGCGCCTATATCCATGCCTACCGTGCCGCCCGCGCCGGCGCGGTTGTCAATGATTACCTGCTGGCCCCACGTCGCACCGAGTTTCTGCGCGATCGCGCGCGCCGTGATGTCCGCGCCGCCGCCGGGCGCAACCGGCACGATCAGGCGGATCGGTTTGTCCGGATACGCGCCGGGTGCGTGCGCAGAGAACAGGGCGAGGAGCAAAGCGGCGGACAGAGCAATACGCATGGCAATCGATAGTACAGCAATCGGCGGGGTGCCGGGTGCGCGGCATCGCGTGCGATTGTTCATGGCATAATTCCCGGGCACTGAAACCGCCCGAATTTTTCACGACCGCTCAACAAAATGAAAATCGCCTCGATCGAAGTTCATCCGCTGTCGGCGCCGGCCCCCGAGCGCATGTGGACCGCGCACGAAGTGCTGCACGCGTCGAGCATGATTCTCGTCGAAGTCAAAACCGACGACGGCGTCACCGGCTACGGCATGATTCACGGAGAGCCGCAAAAAACGATCTGCGAATGGATCAAGCGCTTCGAGGAGATCGTGCGCGGCATGGATGCGCTCGGCCACGTCGAAGTGTGGGAGAAATTATTTCTGCTGACCTGTCCGCGGCCGAACGGGTTGCGAGGCACCGATGGCCTGCCGCCGCCGCTGCCGCGCGGCGCGCGGCCGCAGATCATGGCCGCGATCGGCGGCATCGACATCGCGCTGTGGGACATCAAGGGCAAAGCTGCCGGCTTGCCGGTGTACAAATTGCTTGGCGGCTCGCGCAATTCGTTCTTTACCTATGCGACGGGCGGTTATTACCATGAGGGCGCGACGCCCGAAGCGTATGCGCGGGAACTCGCGGCCTTCGTCGAGCGCGGCTATCGCGCGGTCAAATTGAAATGCAGCGAAGGCACGCTGGCGGACGAGGTCGAGCGCATCCGCGCCGTGCGCGAGGCGATCGGGCCCGACACGTTGTTCATGCTCGACATGAATGCGGCTTACAACCTTGAAGACTGCATCGAATTCGCGCACGCGGTCGAGCCGTACGACATTCACTGGCTCGAGGAGCCGCTGCACTGGTACCTGCAGCCGGCGGATTTCGTCAAGCTCGCTGCGGCGACGCCCATACCGCTCGCGCACGGCGAGCGCGAACTCACGCGCTTCACGATGCGAGATTTCATCGCGACGGGCGCGATCCGCTTCGTGCAGTTCGATGCGACGCGCTATGCGGGATTTACCGAAGGCCTGCGTGTCGCTTACCTTGCAGAGCAGCACGGCATCCGCATCGCGCCGCATTGCGTGCCTGAAATCCACACGCATCTGTGCAGTGCGTTCGCGTCGGCGAGTTTTGCCGTCGAGACGCTCGGTAACGAGCGGCGCGATATCATCGGCCGCGGGATCTACGCGCGCGGTCCTGAGGTGCGTGGCGGCGAAGTGCACATCCCGGACGCGCCGGGCTTCGGGCTCGAGATCGACTGGGACTTTGCGCTCCGCTACGGCGCGAAGTGACAATCAGGGCGCCGGCGGCCGCCGCCGGTGCCAGTCGGTTGCATTCTCGAACGCCCAGCCGATGCGCAATATGCGCGCCTCGTCGTAGCCGCGCCCCGCAATTTGCAGCGAAAGCGGCAATCCATCCGCGGTGAATCCGCACGGGAGTGCTAACGCGCACATGTCAAGCAGGTTGACGGGCCGCGTCAGCAGACTCATCGGTGCTTTGCCCTGGTCGACTTCGGGCAGCGGTACCGCCGGCAATGGTGTGGTCGGCATCAGCAGCGCAGCGTACTCGCGCAGCCCCGCATCGACTTCGCGTTGAAGGTTTTTGCGCTCGGTCATCACTTGAATATAGTCGGCTGCAGACAACCCTTTCGCCCAGCGGATGCGGTCGCGAACGTCGCGGTCGAAGGGCAGGTCGTCGCGGTCGATCCAGCCGCGGTGCAACGCGTAGCCTTCCGCGGCGATGATCTTGCCGACGATTTCCGCCATGCGCTTGTACGCGAGCGGCAGCGCGAGCGTGTGGATGTGCGCGCCCAAGTCGCGCATGACGTCGAGCGCGCGCGCGTATGCGCCGGCGACTCCGGGATCGAGTTCGCCCAGCTCGGCGTCGGGCAGGACGGCGAAGCGCATGCCTGCGATACCGGCCTTGAGTTCTTTCAGCGCGTCCACCTGCGCGTGCGGCAGGGTCTGCGCATCCTGCGGATCGAACCCGTGCATGACGTTGAACAGCAGCGCCGCGTCTTCAACGTCGCGCGTCATCGGGCCCAGTGTGTCGAGCGTTTCCGAGAGGCGCAGGGTGCCGTAGTTGCTGACGCGGCCGACGGTTGTTTTCAGGCCGACGATGCCGCACAAGCTCGCGGGTATGCGCACCGAGCCGCCGGTGTCGCTGCCGATGGCCGCGGGTGCCAACGCCGCGGCGACCGCGACGCCCGAGCCGCTGCTCGAGCCGCCGGGCGTATGCGGTGTTTTGAGGTTCCACGGATTCCACGGCGTGCCCATGGTTTGATTCGTGCCCCACGCGCCGAACGCGAATTCCACCATGTGCGTTTTGCCGAGCGTGATCATGCCGGCGTCGGCGAGGCGCTGCGCGACCGTCGCGGTAACGG
>CAZEAX010000407.1:0-4712 GCA_964510405.1 uncultured Streptomyces sp.
ACCGGGGGATTTGTATTTCCGCCGTGGCGGACCCCGCCTTTCGCGGGGACGAGCGCGCTGCCGGCCGTCTTCACACATGCGGCGCCGGCCGCCGGCGGCTCGCCGGGCTCAAGAGAAATTCGGCTTGCGCTTGGCCTTGAAGCTCGCGACGCCTTCTTTCGCGTCTTCGCTTTGTCGCACGCGTGTGATTGCGAGGCGTCCGCGTGCGACGTGTTCGGACGGCCCGCGGGGCAGCACTTCACTTACGAATTCACGCAACAGTGCCAGCACCATGGGCGCATTTGCCGCAAGGCGCCGCGCGTAGGCCATCGCGGCTTCGAGCAATTGCGCGCGTGGCACGACCTTGTTCACCAGTCCGACCTGGTACGCGCGTTCCGCATCGATAACTTCGCCCAGCAGCATCAGTTCCATTGCGACCTTGTGCGGTATGCGTGCGGCCAGGCCCGCAACCAAGGCGCCGGTAAATCCGACTTTTGCTTCGGGAAACGTGAATTTCGCGGTGTCTGCGGCAACACACAGATCGGCCATTTGCACCATCACGACCGCGCCGCCGACCGTCCATCCAGATATCGCCACGATTAACGGTTTGTTCAGGCGCACGCCGACGTTGGGCACGCAAGCCGGAAAATCTTCCGACGGCGATTTCACGTCGACGCCCACTGAAAAATCATCGCCCGCGCAGGTCAGGATGGCGACGCGTTCTTCGCCCGCATTAAAGCGCTCCCATGAGGCGCGCAGGCCGGTGGTCATATCATTATTCATCGCGTTGCGCTTGTCGGGCCGGTTGAGGGTGATGATGGCGATGTCATCGACGACTTCGTAGGTGACTGCGTTTGCGTTCATGAGCATGCTTTCAGGGGGTTGGCTTGTAGCGGGAGTAATGTCGCGCGGGCGTCGAGCGCGATGGCGCCGCGGCCTGCGGGTTTTACCAGCAGCGGATTGATGTCGAGCTCGGTGAGTCGCGCGCCCAGTTTTGCGGCCAGCCAGCTGACACGGACTAGAGTATCAACCAGTTTATCGAAGTCGGCCGCGGGGTGCCCGCGGCTCCCAGCCAGCATGGGCCAGATGCGCAGTGTTCGCACGAGCTCGAGTGCACGCTGTGGCGCAATCGGTGCGAGCGCGCATTGCGTGTCGCGCAGGGTTTCGGCCCAGATGCCGCCCGCACCGATCACGACGAGGGCGCCAAACTGATTGTCCCAGCGGCTGCCGATAATCAATTCAGTGCCGCCCGCGATCATCGGCTGCACCGCGCATTCGAGCGCCGAGTCCGGTTCGATCGCGGTCAAATTGCCGGCGATCCGCAGCCATGCGTCGCGCAGCTCGTCGTCGCTGCACAAATCGAGTTCAACGCCGCCGACGTCGCTTTTATGCGTGAGGGTGCGCGAACTCAGCTTCAATACGACTGGATACCCGAGCATACGCGCCGCAGCGACGGCGTCGCCCGCTGTGCGCACAATCCGGTCAGGCGTCACGGATATGCCGGCCAACGCGAGCAATTGCTTGGTTTCGCTTTCCATGAGTTCGGGTGCCGGTGCAGCAAACGCGTTGATGTCGCCAAAATTATCAGGCTGGACCGGTGTCGGCGACGAAGCATCCAGCGCCGCCCCGTAAGCGATAGCGGCTTTGACGACGCGCAGCGCGTCGTCCATGCGGTTGGTATAAGGGCAATGCAGTTCGCGCAAAATTGCGCGTGCACTGTCGATCAACGTGCCGGGCGTCAACAGGATGGCGGTGGGCTTGCCGCGGGCGAGTGCCAGTTCCGCCCACAGGCGGACTTTGGCGTCGAGTTGCGGCGTGGTCGCCACGACGATCAGGACCACTGCCGTATCCGGGTCGCCGGCGAGCAATTCATAGCAGTCGCGGGCACTCGCGAGTCCCGCATCGCGCGCGAGTCCGCCGACATCCAGCGGGTTGACTGGCCGCGCAACTGGAACGATTTCGTGCAGTGCGCGTTGCGTCGGTTTAGCCAGTTGCGCGAGGCGCAGGCCGGAGGCGGCTATGCGGTCGGCGGTCACCGCAATCGTGCCCCCCGATGGGGACAGCGCCGCGATGCCGTCGCCTCGCGGCACGCCGAACCGGATCAGAAAGTCGGCGCACTGGATCAACGCTTCGGGATCGTCGAGCAACACCACGGCGTGATCGTTGCAAGCCGCGGTCCAGGCCGCGTCAGATCCGGCGAGGCTCGCGGTATGCGACCGCGTGAGCTGCGCGCCAGCCTCGCTATGGCCGGCTTTTACGACGAGCAGGGGCTTGCGTGCAACGCGGCAGCGCGCGGCAAGGGCGAGAAAGCGCGGACCGTCCTTGAGCCCTTCTATATAGGCGCAGATTGCGTGTGTAGCAGGGTCTTCGAGGAAGTATTCGATGAAATCGCAGATTTCGAGATCGGCTTGATTGCCCACGGAAACCGCGGCGCTGAAGCCCGTACCCAGGTCTTGGGCGTGCGAAATCAATGCCGCCATCAATGAGCCGCTTTGGCTGACCAGTCCGATATTGCCGACGGGCATTGGCTCAACCGCAAGAGCTACGGACGAAGTAAGCGCTAACCGTAAGCCAGGGTTTATGAATCCCAGGCAGTTGGGTCCGATCAAGCGCATGGAGTGCCGGCGCGCTATTGTCACCAATTCGTTCTGGCGTGCCTCGCCTTCGAGGCCCGCTTCGGCAAAGTCCGCAGTCAGGACTACGCAGGCACAGACGCCGGCCTTGCCGCAATCTTCAATGGCATGCGCAATTTGCGATCCGGGGACGGCCATGAGTGCGACGTCGATAGGCCCTGGGGCGTCGCCGATTTTGGGATATGCGCGCAGCCCCAGGATCGGGGCAGCGGCTGGGTTAATCGGTAAAACAGTTCCGCCAAACCCATGTTTCACAATAAAATTCATGACCCGGCCGCCGAATTTTTCCGGGCTTTCGGACGCCCCTATGACGGCGACCGAGCGCGGGTTCAGCACGTTGTGGAGAAGGGGGTAGACGGCGGGCATGGGGGAGGCAATTCCGAGCCTCATGGTAACGAATTCGAGAGTGCGCCGCACCCGCGGCCGCGACTATCCAAAATGTGGCCCCAACTGTTTGACAGAAATAGGGGAAATCGCCATAATGTTCGGTTTCGTTCGGAGGGGTTCCCGAGCGGTCAAAGGGATCAGACTGTAAATCTGACGGCTCTGCCTTCGAAGGTTCGAATCCTTCCCCCTCCACCAGTACAACACGGGGCACCGGAAGAGTTGAGTTCCATCAGAGTTGCGGGTGTAGCTCAATGGTAGAGCAGAAGCCTTCCAAGCTTACGACGAGGGTTCGATTCCCTTCACCCGCTCCAGTCGAAAATGGCCGACCGCTCATTTTCCGGCTGGCAGGACAAGGAGTATCGGCGCAGTTAAACGGAATAGGGCAGCAAGGTTTTGCCCATGTGGCGTTTTGCCCATGTAGCTCAGTGGTAGAGCACTCCCTTGGTAAGGGAGAGGTCGCGTGTTCAATCCACGCCATGGGCACCAGATAGTTGCATGTAAAAAAGACGACAAGGAACCGATATGGCAAAAGGCAAATTTGAGCGCACGAAGCCGCACGTGAACGTGGGGACGATAGGTCACGTTGACCATGGCAAGACGACGCTGACGGCGGCGATGACGCACGTGTTGTCGAAGAAGTATGGCGGGGAGGCGAAGAACTACGACCAGATCGACGCAGCACCCGAAGAGAAGGCCCGCGGGATCACGATCAACACGGCGCACGTGGAGTATGAGACGGCGAAGCGCCACTACGCGCACGTCGACTGCCCGGGGCATGCCGACTACATCAAGAACATGATCACGGGAGCGGCGCAGATGGACGGCGCGATCCTGGTGGTGAGTGCGGCCGACGGCCCGATGCCGCAGACGCGCGAGCACATCCTGCTGGCGCGCCAGGTGGGGGTTCCGTACATCGTCGTGTTCATGAACAAAGCGGACATGGTCGACGACAAGGAACTCTTGGAACTGGTGGAAGTGGAAGTGCGCGAGCTGCTGTCGAAGTATGAATTCCCGGGCGACAAGACCCCGATCATCATCGGTTCGGCCTTGAAGGCACTCGAAGGCGACACGAGCGAGATGGGCGAAGGCGCGATATTCAAGCTGGCCGAAGCGCTGGATGCATATATCCCGGAGCCGAAGCGCGCGCTGGACGGCCCGTTCCTGATGCCGGTGGAGGACGTGTTCTCGATCTCGGGCCGCGGCACGGTGGTGACGGGCCGGGTTGAGCGCGGGATCGTCAAGGTGGGCGAAGAGATCGAGATCGTGGGCTTGAAGCCGACGATCAAGACGGTGTGCACGGGTGTGGAGATGTTCAGGAAGCTGCTGGACCAGGGCCAGGCCGGTGACAACGTCGGGGTGCTTCTCAGGGGCACCAAGCGTGAAGAGGTGGAGCGGGGTCAGGTGCTGGCGAAGCCGGGCAGCATCACGCCGCACACGAAGTTCACGGCCGAGATTTACGTATTGAGCAAGGACGAGGGCGGCCGTCATACGCCGTTCTTCCAGGGCTACCGTCCGCAGTTCTACTTCCGCACGACGGACGTGACGGGGAGCATTGAATTGCCGGCGGGCACCGAAATGGTGATGCCGGGGGACAACATCTCGATCACGGTGGCGCTGATCCAGCCCATCGCGATGGAAGAAGGCTTGCGCTTCGCGATTCGCGAAGGTGGCAAGACCGTCGGCGCCGGCGTCGTCGCTAAAGTCATCGAGTAA
>CAZEAX010000408.1:0-4712 GCA_964510405.1 uncultured Streptomyces sp.
GCATTGCTTAACGTGAACGTCCCCGACGTCGCCTACGAGCGGTTGAAGGGCGTCGAAATTACGCGTCTGGGCAAGCGTCACAAGGCGGAGCCCGTGGTGAAAGCCACTACGCCGCGTGGCGGTACGGTGTATTGGGTCGGTGCCGCGGGTGGTGCGCAGGACGCGGGGGAAGGCACAGATTTCCATGCAGTTGCGCGCACGGTAGTATCGGTGACGCCGTTGCAGATCGATCTCACGCATTACGCGCAACTGCAGACGGTGAAGGACTGGTTCGCGTGAGCGAGCGGATTTCCGGAATCGGCATGACGTCGCAGCGCACGCGCATGCGCATGATCGAGCGCCTGCGCAAGCAGGGCATCGTGAACGAAGCGGTATTGAACGTGATGAACGAGATTCCGCGTCACATCTTCGTCGAAGAGGCGCTCGCCAGCCGTGCCTACGAGGACATCGCATTGCCGCTCGGCTTTGGACAGACCATTTCGCAACCGTACATAGTCGCGCGCATGACCGAACTCCTGGCGGCCGGCGGACCGCTGGGAAAGGTGCTGGAAATCGGCACCGGCTGCGGCTACCAGACGGCGATACTTGCGCGGCTCGCCGCCGAGGTCTATTCGGTCGAGCGTCTTACCCAGTTGCTCGCCAAGGCGCGCAAGAATCTGCGCGAACTGCGCATCAGCAACGTGAGGTTCAAGCATGCCGACGGCCATGTCGGGATACCGGAAGCGGCACCCTTCGCCGCCATACTGGTGACGGCCGCGGCCACGCATGTGCCCGCGGCGCTGAAGGAACAACTGGCGGTTGGCGGCAGGATGGTCGTGCCGATGGGTACGCGCGAGCAATACCTGTGCGTGATCGAACGCGGCGCGCGCGGATTTACCGAAGCGAAGCTCGACGCGGTTAAATTCGTGCCCATGTTATCGGGGCTCAATTGATGACCGGCGCGCGCTTGCGTTGCACATGCGGTGCGGCGGTTCTGGCGATGCTTGCCGGCTACGGCTGCATGACCCGCGCGCCGGCGCCGGTCAGCGATCGCACCCGTCCGCCGCCGGCACCGGCCGCGAAACCCGCGACCTCGCCCGCGCCTGCCGCCGTTGCGCGGGAACCGGATTCGCGTCCCGAGTTTTACACGGTCAAAAAAGGCGACACTCTTTATTTGATCGCGCTCGATCACGGTCTCGACTACAAGGAACTGGCAGAGTGGAACAACCTTGATAATCCGAACGTGATACGCCTCGGACAGCAATTGCGTTTGCACGCGCCATCGTCTCCGGTGGTCACCGCGCCGCTAAAGACCGCGCCGAAAGTTGAAGGCCGCCCGGTCGGCAGCGCGCCGCCGCCGGTTGCCAGTACGCCGCCGGCAGCCGTGAACGAAGCCGTGAAGTCGCAGCCCAAGGCGGTCAAGGTCCCGTATTCGGACCAGGCGCTCGCTCAGCTATCCGCACCAATCCAGCCCAAGCCGGTGGCGGCCGCGATCGTGCCTTCGCCCGTTGCCAAGGCGGATACGCGACCGGACGAGAAACCGGTCGCCACTGACGAAGATGACGAAAAAATCGACTGGGGCTGGCCGGCGAGCGGCAAGGTTTTGAGTACCTTCAACGAATCCACCAATCTGAAAGGCATCGGCATCGCCGGCAAACTCGGCCAGGCGGTGATCGCCAGCGCGCCGGGCAAGGTGCTGTACAGCGGCGACGGCATACGCGGCTACGGCAAGCTGGTCATTATCAAGCACAACAAGGTGTACATCAGCGTCTACGCGCACAACCAGCAGTTGCTCGTGAAGGAAGGCCAGAACGTAGTTAAAGGCCAGAAAATCGCGGACATGGGTTCCAGCGATTCAGACCAGGTCAAACTACACTTCGAAATCCGGCGCTTCGGCAAGCCGGTCGATCCGCTCAAGCTGCTGCCGCCGGACCGCCCGTCATAGCCTGGCCGGCCGTGCGCCGGATCGCCCGCGCCTAGGCGCGCACGCGAAAACCAGCCACAGCGCGTTGTAATTCCGCGACGTCACGCGGCTCTACGTGGCTGCCATAGCGCAATTGGACATATAAATCGCTGATAGCCGCGATGCCCGCCGCGAGTTCCGGATACGCGGCAGCTGCGCGTTTGCTGAAAGCGATCGGTCCTTCGCTCGGATGACGGCTCACGCCGCGGCGCGAGAGTCGTGCGCAGAACTGCGCGTACGCGGCGACCGCCGGATCGGGGCGCATTGCCCTGAGTTTGCGCAGGGTGACCAACGCGAGCGCCAACGTAATAACGCCAGTGACGGCAAACATCACCATCACCATGCTCTGCCACGTCGCGTCGTCGATGCCGATGCGGCGCATCAACTGGCGCTGGCTGTCCATCGTGTAGCCAAGCACGGCTTGGTTCCAGGAATTGGCGAGCAAATCCCAGGTGAGGCGCGCGCGGTGCAACCAGCGCAAATCGCCGCGCAGTAACAACGGCAACGCTTCGCCCTGCGGAACCGCGGCGACCGCGCCGGATTGCACGCGTGAAGGCGCGACCGCGGCCGTAGGATCGACCCGCGTCCAGCCCTCGCCGGTCAGCCACACTTCGACCCAAGCGTGCGCATCGGCCTGGCGCACGATCATGTAGTTGCCTACGGTATTGAGTTCGCCGCCCTGGTAACCGGTCACGATGCGGGCGGGGACGCCGCCGGCCCGCATGAGCACGGCAAAGGCCGAGGCGTAGTGCTCACAATAACCTGCCAACGTCGTGAACAGGAATTCGTCGACGGGGTTGGCACCGAGCAGCGGCGGTGTGGTGGTGTAGGAGAAATTCTGGTTGCGAAACATGCCGAGCACCGCGTTGACGTACGCGCGCTCATCGGGCGCGCGCTTGCGCATGTCGAGAGCGAGTTCGCGCGTGCGCGGATTGGCCGCGCGCGGCAGGCGCAGCGCGCGCTGCAGTTCGTAGCGGGGCAGTTCCGCCGCGTCGCGATACTTTAGGTAGGAGATCATGTCGTAGCGCAGGCGGTTCGTGACCGGCCCCTGGAAAAGTACCTGAAAATCGCCCGTCATCACGCTGCGCGGCGGGAGTTTTCCCGGCAGATCGAGCGCGAAGAGCCAGCGCTTGCCGTGCGGCTCGACGGTGACCGTGTACTCGACCGCGCGGTCGAGCGGTTCGAATGTTCGCGGAATCACGTACGGAACGCGCGACGCGCTCCACGTATAGCCGTCGAAATCCCACATCACGGGTCCGCGCCAGTAGAGCTGCTGGGCCGTCGGAATTGTCGCGGATTCGAAGTTGACGCGAAACGCGACGGCGTCAGACGTCAGGAGATTGCTCACGCTGCCCGGCGACATATCGTCCGACAGCCCGGTTACCCCCGAATATGCATCCTGCGGCATGCCCCATAGCGGCCCTTGCACGCGAGGGAAGAGCAGAAACAGGACCAGCATCAGGGGCACCGCCTGCAGCAGCATGATGCCGGCGGTGCTCAGTTGGTGGCGGTAGCCGGGCTGGCGCGTGCGGAACTGGAAACCGATCATCGTGGCGGTGATCATCCATATTACGAACAGCATGAATACCGTGGTCGGAATGGTTTGCGAGTACAGGAAATTCGTGATGACGAGAAAGTAGGCGATGAATATGAGCACCATCGCGTCGCGCAGGGTCGCCATTTCCATCAGCTTAAGCGCGAGCATGACCACGAGCAGCGCGATGCCGGAGTCGCGGCCAAGGACGCGTCCGTAGCTGATGTAAATGCCGCCTAGCGCGCCGGCTGCAATGAGCAACAGCACCCATTTGCGCGGCAGCGCGAGGCCGCCCACGGCGACGTACGCGCGCCAGATGAACAGCATTATCACGAGCAGCGTGATCCACCACGGCAGGCGTTCGGTATGCGGCGCGGTGACGAGTGCCAGAGAACCCAACAGCCACCCGACGTGGCGCAGATGAAAGCGTTCGAGCGCGTTGTTCACGCGCGGTCTTCCCGATATAAAGCGAGCGCTTCGAGGCAACGTTCGCGTTGCGCGTCGCCGGGCGCGGGAGGCAGCGTCGCCCCGGGAAGGCGCAGGCCGAAACTGAGCCCAGCGGCGTGAGCGTCGATGACCCAGCGCGCGAGTCGCGCGAGTCGCGCTTCGACCCCCGCGGTTTCAGCGGTCGACTGCCAGTCGAGCCACAGTTCGCTGGCAGCGCGGCCGCTGAATTGTTTGGTGAGCAGCGCTTCGCCGCGCGCCGCGGCTTTCCAGGCGATATGGCGCGGCGAATCGCCGGGATGATAGGAGCGCAGGCCGGCGAAGTCCTCCTGCCCCGTGCCGTGGGTGATGCCGGTCGCGTCATCGGACGCGGAAGGCGGCAACGGCACGCGGCCGCCTTCCGGCCGCGGATAGACGACGCACTGCATGTCGAGTTCCGCATACGCCCACGCATAGCAGAGGCCGAGCGGAAACTGGGTAAACAATTTGAGCCGCCCCGGGCGCAACAGGCCGCGGCGCGGTGCCGGCACGGGCACGCCGACCGTGGTCGACTGCAATGCCGGTGCGTCGGTGAACAACAACTCGCGTGCGTCGCGCTCTATGCCAATGCTGTAGCGCTCGAGCGTGGTCGGATTGTCGATCACCAGCGCGAAGCGCGCGGTGTCGCCGGCGAACACGGGCGGCACGCGGCCAGCCTCGATCTTGAGGCGCGCGAGGTTGCGGAACGTGTGCAGGATCGCGTTGACGCCCAGCGCGGCGAGCAGAAACGTCAAAATAAAGCCCAGGCTCAGG
>CAZEAX010000409.1:0-4712 GCA_964510405.1 uncultured Streptomyces sp.
CGCGGCTGGGTTTACAAAGAAGCCAAGAACGAAGGCGGCATCATCGGCTTCGGCTCGACCAACGACTTGCGCGAGCCGGGCTCGATCATATTCGTCAATCATCCGTACCCGGTGCTCGAGGAGGACCGCCTGCCCACGCCGTCGCTGGTGATCGGCGAAGGTTATTGCCGGCTTCCGTTCGAGGCCAAATCGGTGGTCAACGTGTCCGGCATGAGCTTCGGCGCGATTTCGGCGCCGGCGGTGAGGGCGCTGTCGCGCGGCGCCGGCGTTGCGGGTTGCTGGATGGACACCGGCGAAGGCGGGTTGTCGCCGTACCATCTCGAGGGCAATTGCGACGTCATCATGCAGATAGGCACCGCGAAGTACGGCATACGCAATGCCGACGGTACGCTGTCGGCGCAGCGGGCAAAAGAACTGGCGCAGGTCGTAAAAGCCTTCGAAATAAAATTGTCGCAGGGGGCCAAGCCGGGTAAGGGCGGCGTGCTGCCAGGCGGCAAGGTCACGGAGGAAATCGCGCGCATCCGCGGCATACCGGTGGGCCTGGACTCGATCAGCCCCAATCGCCATCACGACATTGCAAACGTAGACGACTTGCTCGACCGCATCGCCTACGTGCGCGACCTCACCGGCCGGCCGGTCGGCGTGAAGACCGCCATCGGGGGGTGGGATTTTATCAACGAGTTGTGCGAGGCGGTGTTGCGCCGGGGCAGGGAATACGCGCCGGATTTTATTGCGATCGATGGCGGCGAAGGCGGCAGCGGCGCGGCTCCTCAAACACTGATGGACCATGTAAGCCTGCCGATCGCCGAGGCGCTGCCGCGCGTGGTCGACTCGTTATCGCAGTCTGACCTCAAGGGCCGCATCCGCGTGATAGCAGCCGGCAAGCTCGTGACTTCGGCGCGGGCGGCATGGGCGATGTGCGTCGGCGCGGACTTTATCAACACGGCGCGCGGTTTCATGTTCGCGCTCGGCTGCATCCAGGCCATGCGTTGTCATACCAATACCTGCCCGACCGGCGTGACGACCCACAACAAGCGCCTGCAACGCGGGCTGGTGGTCGAGGAAAAGTACCAGCGCGTCGCCAATTACGTGAAAAACATGAACAAGGAAATCGACATGCTCGCGCATTCGTGCGGCTGCCGCCACGCGCGCGAGTTAAAACGCGAGCACGTGCGCATCGTGTTGTCGGCTAACCAGAGCATGGCGCTCAACATGCTGTATCCCTATCCGACACCCGGTGCGCGGCCCGTTGTGCGGGTTGCTGCGGGTGAAGCGGCGGTTTAGTCGATTGGCGGCTGACGCAACGTCGGTGCTAATATAGTTGCAGAAGGCGCAAATCCGCCGCTTCCACAAGACGATCGCGCCGCGATTTTTCGATTGGAGGATCTATGACCACGAGACGCGATTTTCTCAAAGGTGCGGCATTGATTGCGGGAGGCGGCATTGCGCTTCCCGGGCCTGGCCTCGCGGCGGACGACATCGCGGCGGCGTTGCTGCCGGCGGGAACCGTCGAACAGGCGGTCCTGGAATCTTTGCCGGGCAAACGCCCTTTGATCAAGCGCGCCTTCCGTCCGCCCAATTTCGAAACGCCCGTCGAATATTTCAACGAGGTGTTGACGCCGAACGACGCGTTTTTCGTGCGCTACCACCTGTCAAATATTCCGCAGATCGCGGCGGACACGTGGCGGCTGAAAATCGGCGGCGACGCAGTGGACGCACCGTTCGAATTGACTTACGACCAGTTGCGCAAAGAGTTCGAGGCGGTCGAGATCGTAGCGGTCTGCCAGTGCTCGGGTAACCGCCGCGGTTTGTCGAACCCCCATGTGCAGGGCGTGGAATGGGGCTATGGCGCGATGGGCAATGCGCGCTGGAAAGGCGTGCGCCTCAAGGACATACTGAACAAGGCAAAGATCAAGCAGAGCGCGCTGGAAATTTCTTTCGACGGCGCCGATTCCGGGGCGCTGGCGACCACGCCGGATTTCGTAAAAAGCCTGCCGGCCTGGCGGGCGATGGACGAGAACACGCTTGTCGCGTACGAAATGAACGGCGAGAACATGCCGCACTGGAATGGCCACCCGGCGCGCCTCATCGTGCCCGGCTGGACCGGCACGTATTGGATGAAGCAGCTCGTTTCGATCAATGCGCTGTCGAAACCGCAGCAGGGTTTCTGGATGAATCCCGCATACCGCATTCCGCTCGGCAAGTTCGCGCTGGTCGACCGCTTCATGTCGCAGGAAACCGCGGTGAACACGCCGATCACCGAAATGGTGGTGAACTCTTTGATAACCAATTTGCGCGAAGGCCAGACGATTCGGGCCGGCGCGGGATTCGAAATAAAAGGCATCGCGTGGGACGCAGGTTATGGCATACGGCTCGTCGAAGTCTCGGTCGACGGCGGCAAAAGTTGGCGGCCGGCGGAATTGGAAAAAGATTACGGCCGTTTCAGTTTCCGTCAGTGGCGCTACGTCGTGACACCCGAGCAAAAGGGCGGACTGCAAGTCATGGCCAAGGCAACCAATCGCCAGGGCAGCACGCAAGCCTTCGAGCTGATATTCAATCCCGCCGGCTATCACAACAACGTCGTGCAGAAAATCTCGTTGCAGGTTGCGTAAGGAGCCCGCCGTGAAAAAAATCCTGTTGCTGGCTTGCTGCACCTTCGCATTCAACGCATGGGCGGACGAAAGCCGCGTCGGCTTGAAGGACGATCCCAACCGCAATCTCGTGATCGGGAATTGCGTCGGCTGTCACAGCGTCGACTACATCCCGATGAATTCGGTGTTTCTCGATCGCAAAGGCTGGGAAGCGACGGTCAACAAGATGATCAATGCGCTGGGCGCGCAGATCCGCAAGGAGGACGTGCCCGCGATCGTCGATTACCTGACGAAGTATTACGGCAAATAGAGAAGCAGTCGCAGGTTGGCTGTCAAACGAGGTGCCCGGCAAGCCCGGTCAGGCCGGTGAGAACAATATCCGGCGCGTTTTCCAGCCGATCAGGTTCGACGCCCGCGCGGTTGATCCAGAACACGCGAAACCCGAAGTTTTTTGCGCCGGCCGCATCCCAATAGTTGGAAGACACAAAAGCGGTTTCTTCTTTCGCGACGTCAAGACTATTTGGCGCAAGCCGGTACACGCGAGGATCGGGCTTGTAAATCCGAACTTCGTCGACGCTGATTACCGCGGTGAGGACTGAATTGAGTTTCGCGTTCCTGACGAGCGGATCCAGCATCGTGCGCGAGCCGTTCGAAAGTATCGCGAGCTTTAGCCCGGACAATGCGGCGAGCGCGTTGCGCGCGTCCGGGAACAATGCGAGTTTGTCGTACGCGGCCATCAGGTTGTCCGCCGTTTCCGGTCCCAGCGGCAGATTCAGGGCCGCGCATGCGAATTCGAGTGCCGCCCGGGTAACCGCAGCGAAGTCCGCATAGCTTCCCATCAGGCTGCGCAACCACGTATATTCAAGCTGCTTGGCGCGCCACAAGCGGGACAACTCGGCGCCGCGACCCGGAAACAAGCCATCGGCCAGCGTGACTACAGAATGCACGTCAAACAGCGTGCCGTAGGCGTCGAAAACCACGGCTTTGCACGTTTTGGACACGGTTGTTTCCCTTCGCTTTTAACCCCGGCGGGAGGTTGAATTCCGGCATATCCCCCCCATGTGTGGGGTAATTATTGCCATTCTGCACAGGATATGCCATGCGATTCGATAAATTTACGACCAAGTTCCAACAGGCCTTCGCGGACGCCCAAAGCCTCGCGGTCGGGCACGACAACCCGTACATCGAGCCACAACACCTGCTGTCGGCATTGCTCGGGCAGGAAGACGGCGGTACCGCGTCGCTGCTCGCGCGCGCAGGCGTTAATCTGCCCGCGCTCAAAACCGCGCTGACCGCCGCGATCGGGCGCTTGCCCCGGGTCGAAGGCCAAGGCGGCGAGGTCAACGTGTCGCGCGAACTCACGAACCTGCTGAACCTGACCGACAAGGAAGCGCAAAAGCAGGGCGACCAGTTCGTCGCCTCCGAAATGTTTCTGCTCGCCCTGACCCAGGACAAGGGCGACACCGGCCGCCTGCTCAAGCAGCACGGTGGCACGCGGGCGGCAATCGAGCAGGCGGTCAAGGCCGTGCGCGGCAGCGAAAAGGTCGACAGCGCCGAAGCCGAAGGCACGCGCGAAGCGCTCAAAAAATACACGGTCGACCTGACCGAGCGCGCGCGCTCGGGCAAGCTCGATCCGGTGATCGGGCGCGATGACGAAATCCGCCGCGTGATCCAGATCCTGCAGCGGCGCACCAAGAATAATCCCGTGCTGATCGGCGAACCGGGGGTGGGCAAGACCGCAATCGTCGAGGGCCTGGCCCAGCGCATCGTCAACGACGAAGTGCCCGAAACGCTCAAGGGCAAGCGCGTGCTGTCGCTCGACATGGCGATGCTGCTCGCGGGCGCCAAGTATCGCGGCGAATTCGAGGAGCGGCTCAAATCCGTACTGAAGGAAATCGCGCTGGATCCCGGGCGCAATATCATTTTCATCGACGAGCTGCACACGATGGTCGGCGCCGGCAAGGCGGAAGGCGCGATGGATGCCGGCAACATGCTCAAGCCCGCGCTTGCGCGCGGCGAACTGCATTGCGTCGGTGCGACCACGCTCGACGAATATCGAAAATACGTCGAAAAAGACGCCGCGCTCGAACGGCGTTTTCAGAAAGTCATCGTCGGCGAGCC
>CAZEAX010000410.1:0-4711 GCA_964510405.1 uncultured Streptomyces sp.
ATCGGCGCCAGCTACTACCGCTTCGGCGGCATGATGAAAGGCTACATCCGGCGCGTGTTCGGCGATGCTCTGGTCGACCGCCATCTCGCGATGAAGCGCGCTGCGGATCCCGCGATGATACTCAACCGCGACGTGATTTTCTGATGCCCGGATCGACCGCCCGTGTCGCCGCCAAACAGGACCACGCCGCCTGCAGCGGCTGCAGTCTGTGCCTGCTCGTGTGCCCCGTATGGCGGCACACGCGCGATCTGCGCTTCACGCCGCACGGCCGCGCGAAGGCGATGCAACACGGCGCCACCGCCGCCGATCTCGCACCGTCGATCGAAGCGTGCACGTTGTGCGGCGCCTGCGAGCCGGTGTGCCCCGAAAATATCGACCTGGTCGAAATGCTGCTGAAGCTGCGGCGCGAACTTTCGCCATCGACGATCGCCAGAAACTTGAGCGTACGCATGCTGGACGAACCCGTGCGCCCGCTGGTCGGACCGCGCGCGACCTCGACCGTGTTGCTGGCGAGCATGATGTACTTGTGGCATTCGGCGCTGCTCGCACGCATCAGCCGGCTGCTGGGTGGCGGCGAAAAAATCACCGTCGAGAACGACAGCGGCTCGGACATCTCGCTGGCGCTGGAAATCGGCGCCGAAATCGCGCCGCAACGCATCGAGCGTTTTCTCGCGCCGCTGCGCCTGCGCAAAAAAATCATCGTGACCGACGGCCTGCTCCTGCGCCGCTTGCGCGCGTGGCTGCCGGAAACGGAGTTAGTCAGCCTCGGCGCCGCGCTGAGCGGTCTCGCGCCGGTGCGCCAACGCCTGCGCGCCGGCGATTTGTATGTGATCGAGCCGCGCGCCTATCATGAAGACCATGCAAATCTGGTTACGCATTACGATGATCTGCGCGCCGAAACGGGCTGCACGATGAATCTCGACTTGCAGCGGATCGCCATTCCGGCCGCGGCCTCCAGCCTGCCGCAGCGCATCGGCCGCGAAGCGCCCGCCGACCGCGAGCAATTGGGCTGGATTCTGCAGGGACGGCGGGTCTCGCGCATCGTCGTCGAAAACATCGACGACCGGCCGGCGTTCGAGCGCATGTGCACGCTGCCGATCGTTCATCTTGCCGAAGTGGCGGACGACGAAACACTGGCCGAAAGGCTGCAATCCTGATGCGTTCGGTTGACATCATCATCGTCGGGGCCAGCCTCGCGGCGGCGGCCGCGGCCAAACGTCTCGTCGATGCAGGCCTCGAGACCATCGTGCTCGAGCGGAAATCGCTGCCGCGCCACAAGATCTGCAGCGGCATCCTGTCGCCGCGCGGGCACCGCTTCCTGCTTGAGAACTTCGGCCCGCTGCCGCGCGAAGCGCTGCACGAGCCGACCGCGTGCCGCGGCGTCACGTTCCACTTCCCGTCGATGGTGTCGATGTCGATGGATTTCTTCGGCGGCACCACCCCGCACCTGCACCGCAAATACTCCGACCACTGGGCGATCACGCAAAGCGGCGCCGAAATTCACGACGAGACATCCTTCGCGGGCCTGACCGACAATGGCGACCACGTGCTAATCCACGCGCGCAAGAACGGCGAGCCCGTCGAATACCGCGCGCGCCACGTGATAGGCGCCGACGGGCCGAGCTCGCTCGTGACCCGCGCGGTCTACCCCGATTATCCGAAGCAGATCCCGTGGTTCTTCGTCGGCCAGAAATTCCACGACGTCATCGCCTGCCCGCTCGACACCGAATACTTCCATTTCTGGTTTCATCCGGGGCTCGGCCATTACACGTGGAGTCACGCGCGCGACGGCCGCCAGATCGTCGGCGTCGGGTTCAAGCGCGGCGACAACTTCGCGCAGAAGCACGCGAACGTCGTCAATTACCTGGCGGAAAAGCACGGCGTCAAACTCAAGGAGCACACCGACGACGAAGGGTGCGCCGAGAATTTCGGGCCGTCGCTGATCAACCGCTACGTGTTCGGCAAGGGCAACGTGCTGATCACCGGCCAGGCGGCGGGCTTTCTCAACATGATAGGCGAGGGCATGAGCTGCGCGCTGCACTCCGGCGCGATCAGCGGCGAAGCGGTCGTCGAAGCGCACCTGCGCAACCGGCCGGTGCAGGAGATGTACCGCAAAATGATCGCCTCCGAAGTGCTGCGCTGCTCCGACCAGTGGAACCCGCTCAAGATCGCCTTCGACCGCCCGCACGAAGCCGACTTCCCGGCCGCCCTAATGGCACTATCCTGGCGCGACCGCACCAAAGTATTGCGCGACATGTGGCGCTTCATCGTGCTCTACAAGGAATTCAAGTGGGGCCGCCAGATCGCCCGCGCCGCGCTCCAGCGGCCGCTGATCGGGGGCTATTCCATGCAGCGCTGGTTATAGCGCACAATAGGAACCTGGCACGCACGTCAACCTTGGAATTTGTTGCGCGTTTTAAAAGTATGCTGACTCGCGAAGACTTGGAGAACGACACGCTGCGGAAAAACCGCGAGTCACACTTCAACAGCCTGCCGCTGATCCCGGAAAAAGAGTTCAACGAATCGCTCGACCGCATCCTGGCCGAGTGGAATCCCGCGGAGGATTTGTGGGTATTCTGCTACGGCTCGCTGATCTGGAACCCGCTGTTTCACTATATCGAACGCCTGAAGGTCGCCGTCCACGGTTTTCACCGCAGCTTTTGCCTGCGCTCGCGGCATGGCCGCGGCTCCGTCGAAGAACCGGGCCTCATGCTGGGTCTGGATTTCGGCGGCTGCTGCAACGGCGTCGCGCTGCGCATCCGCGCGGACCAGGTGCGCCACGAACTGACGCTGGTGTGGCGCCGCGAAATGGCCATCGGATCCTATGTGCCGCGCTGGATCACGGCGAGCGCGGCCGGCCGCAAGGTGCGCGCTGTCGCGTTCGTGGTCAATCATGAGCACCCGCACTACGCCGGCAAGCTGCCGCTCGAAATGATCGTCAAAACGCTCGCAACGGCCAAAGGCCGGTTCGGCTCGGGCGCCGATTATCTTTATCAGACCGTCGATTGTCTCGCCAAGCACGGCATCCGCGATTCCTACCTCTCGATGCTGCGCGAGCACGTCATGAAAATCACCCATGGCGTACATCACCCGATCGAGTGTCCTGAAGTGGGCGCCTGACACTTTCGCCAATACGAACAAGTCGCGTTCTCCCGACTTATTCGCTCCCTGTTTGATCTGGATCAGTACCGGCGCACTTTCGCGCTCCGCCGCCTCAACTCCGCTCCCCCGCCGTCGTTAAGGCTGCCATATGCACGCGACCCGCCACATCGCGGGATGCAGTCCTGCGCGCGCAAATGAGAATGACCTCCACGCACCAGAGGATACGCCATGCGGAAAAACCTGCCGGTCACCGACCGCGAATACGTCCTCGCGGACGATGTAGCGATCATCACCCGTACCGACCTGAAGGGCAAAATCACCTACGCCAACGCCGCCTTCATGAAGATCAGCGGCTTCAGCCGCGACGAAGTGATCGGCGCGCCGCAGAACCTCGTGCGCCATCCCGACATGCCGTGCGAAGCGTTTGCCGATATGTGGAAAACCATCAAGAGCGGAAAGCCATGGACGGGGATGGTCAAGAATCGCTGCAAGAACGGCGATTTCTACTGGGTGCTCGCGAATGTCTCGCCGATCGTGGAATCGGGCACTTGCACGGGCTATATGTCGGTCCGCATCAAGCCGTCGCGCGCGGAAGTCGACGCGGCGGATGGCCTTTACCGGCTGGTCGCGGCCGGCAACGCCGGCAATCTGCGCATCCGCGAAGGCCGCGCGATACGCGTCGGCATGGCCGGCTGGATCAGGACCTGCGCCGAATTGCCGTTTGGCCTGCGCTTGTGGGCCTCGATGGGCGGTTGTGCGGCGCTGTTCGTACTTGCGGCGGTGCTGTCGATGATAAAGCCGGACGGCGGCGTCAACCTGCAGTTCAATGCACTGCTCGCACTCTGCGGGCTGGGCGCGGCAACGGCATTGTCGATGGGTTGGTACCTGGCATCCAGTATCGGCGGCCCGCTCGCCCGCGCCCGCGCGGCCGGCGAATCGATCGTCAGCGGCGATCTCGCGCGCAAAATCGAAATTGCGGGCGACCCGGCGGTGGCGGATTTCATGCGCACGGTCAACCAGATGAACGGCAAACTGCTCGGCATCCTGCTCGACGTGCGAGCGAGCGCCGAATCGGTGCGCGGCGCGGCGGAAGAGATCGCCAGCGGCAATACCGATCTGTCGCAGCGCACCGAAGAACAGGCGTCATCGCTCGAAGAAACCGCGTCTTCGATGGAAGAGCTCACCTCGACGGTCAAGCAGAACGCGGAAAACGCCAAACAGGCCAATCAACTGGCGATGGGCGCATCCACGATTGCCGTCAAAGGCGGCCAGGTCGTGAGCGACGTTGTCGGCACCATGGCATCCATCAACACGTCGTCGAAGAAAATCGTGGAAATCATCAGCGTCATCGACGGCATCGCGTTCCAGACCAACATCCTGGCGCTGAATGCGGCGGTGGAAGCGGCGCGTGCCGGCGAACAGGGACGCGGATTCGCGGTGGTGGCATCCGAAGTACGCAATCTTGCGCAAAGAAGCGCGGCGGCAGCCAAGGAAATCAAAACCCTGATCTCCAATTCGGTCGAGCAGGTCGATTCAGGCACCAAGCTGGTCGATCAGGCCGGCAAGACGATGGAAGAGATCGTCGGCTCGATCAAGCGCGTGACCGACA
>CAZEAX010000411.1:0-4709 GCA_964510405.1 uncultured Streptomyces sp.
GACGACCTCGTACGCGTCGGCGGTGACGGCGGCTGCGTTGCCCACGAGGTTGCGCGCACGCTCGACGTCCTTGTCTGCAACCATCTTGATCGCGATGCCACGGCCCGCGCGCCGTTTGATTTCCTCCTGGTTGCGCGCGAGTACTTCAAACGTGCCGCCGCCCACGGTACCGATGCCGAGCAATCCTACATTGATGGGTTTCATGGTCGAGCCTGGCGCAGCCATCTTATAAGAGTCCGTCCTTGCGGAACATTTCCTTGATCCCGCGCACAGCCTGCCGGGTCCGCGCCTCGTTTTCTATTAGTGCGAACCGCACGTGATCGTCTCCATAGTCGCCGAAACCGATGCCCGGCGACGCCGCGACATGCGCCTCCTCCAGCAGCTTCTTCGAAAACTCGAGCGAACGCATTTCCTTGTATTGCTCGGGAATCTTCGCCCACACGTACATCGTCGCGCGCGGAATGTCGACATGCCAGCCCGCGGAATGGAGCCCCGCGCACATCACGTCGCGCCGCTTCTGGTACGTCTCGCGCACTTCCGCAACGCAGTCCTGCGGCCCTTCGAGCGCAATGATAGAGGCAACCTGGATAGGCGTGAACGTGCCGTAATCGTGGTAGCTTTTCATGCGCGCAAGCGCCGTGACCAGGTCGCGGTTGCCGACCATGCAACCCACGCGCCAGCCCGCCATGTTGTAGCTTTTCGACAGCGTGAAAAATTCGACCGCCACGTCGCGCGCACCGGGCACTTCCATGATCGACGGCGCGCGGTAACCGTCGAACACGATGTCCGCATAGGCCAGATCGTGCACGACGTAAATCTGGTGCTCGCGCGCGATCGCAATCAGACGCTCGAAAAAAGACAGCTCGACGCACTGGGTCGTCGGATTACCCGGAAAATTGCAGATCAGCATTTTCGGCTTCGGATACGAGTCGCGGATCGCGCGCTCGAGCTCATCGAAGAAATCAACACCTGCGACCATCGGCACATGCCGGATGTCGGCGCCGGCAATCACCGGGCCGTAAATATGAATCGGATAACTCGGGTTCGGCACCAGCACGATGTCGCCGCCGTCGAGCGTCGCCAGCGCAAGGTGCGCGATGCCCTCCTTCGAGCCGATCGTCACGATCGCTTCGGAGTCGGGATCAAATTCGGCATTGAAACGGGTCTTATACCAGTTGCAGATCGCGCGCCGCAGCCGCGGAATGCCTTTGGAAACCGAGTAACCGTGGGTGTCCGGGCGCTGCACCGACTCGATCAGCTTGTCGACGATATGGCGCGGCGTCGGCCCGTCGGGATTGCCCATCGAAAGATCGATCACATCCTCGCCGCGCTTGCGGGCGGCGGCCTTGAGTTCGCCCGTGATATTGAACACGTAAGGCGGCAGGCGCTTGATGCGGGCGAATTCTTCCATGGCAATCTCAGAAAAGGCGCTAAGAGCGTGAAAAAGCGTATAATTTTATCCGACCTGACCTCTCGCGGCAAATCCGTTTGCAGTGAAATTCCATTTACAAACTACCGCCGGGCAAAACCTTTTCACCGGCCACGGCGCGGGCTATGTCGCCGTCAACGGCGCGCGCTTCACGAAAAGCATTCTGGTCACGCCGGACCGCATCATCGAGGATTGGCCGGCGACTGACTTTAATAGTTTAAGCGCGGACCATTTTGACCAGTTCCTCGCGCTGACGCCCGACCTCGTATTGCTCGGCACCGGCGCAACGCTCAGGTTTCCGCGGCCGCAACTGGCGCAATCCCTGCATGCCGCGCGCATCGGCTTCGAAGTGATGGACAACGCGGCGGTGTGCCGCACCTACAACATCCTGCTCGCGGAGGGCCGCAACGTTATCGCCGCGGTGTTGCTGGGCTAACCGGAATACCGGCTACAATTCGCCCAATACCTTGAGGTGGGTTGCTACGCTGCGCCCAAGTGCATGCAATTCGTAGCCGCCTTCGAGCAGCGACACGATGCGCCCTTGCGCATGTTTATCAGCAATCGCCTTCAATTGCTGAGTGACCCAGGCATAATCGGCCTCGACCAGACGCAGCATTGCCATCTCATCGTCGCGATGCGCGTCGAACCCGGCCGAGATGAAAATCATCTGCGGCTTGAATGACTCGAGTGCGGGCAGCCAATGTTCCACCACCGCCGCGCGAAACTTGTCGCCCCCGCTGTAAGCCGCGAGCGGAATGTTGACCATGCGCCCGGAAAATCCGTCGACGCCGCTGTACGGATAAAACGGATGCTGGAACGTCGATACCATCAGCACGCGCTCGTCATCGCGAAATATCTCTTCGGTCCCGTTGCCGTGGTGCACGTCGAAATCGGCGATCGCCACGCGCTCAAGGCCATGGTGCTCGAGCGCATGCGCGGCGGCGACGGCGACGTTATTGAATATGCAGAAGCCCATCGCACGGCCGCGCTCGGCGTGGTGACCGGGCGGGCGCACGCTGCAAAATGCAGTTTGCGCCTCACCCGCCATCACCATGTCGGTGGCGTGCACTGCGGCCCCCGCCGCCCGCAGCGCCGCCCGCAGCGTGTCGGGACACATGACGGTATCCGGATCGAGATGCGTCAAGCCGTGCTGCGGCGAAGTCCCTTCGATTCCCGCGATGTAATCTTTCGCGTGCACGCGTGCGAGCTGTTCGGGGCGCGCCAATGGCGCGTCGACGTGCAGCAGGAAGTTACTCAAGCCCGACGCGATCAGCTGGTCGTCGATCGCGCGCAGGCGCGCCGGGCACTCGGGGTGCATGGCGCCCATGTCGTGCAACAGGCAATCGGGGTGGGTGATGAATGCGGTGGTCAAGATACGGGCCGGCGACACGCGGAGGCAACGCTTAGATATTATGCTCACCACCAGGCATTGTCTAATACAGATAATAGGCAACGGCGGCATGCGCGGCGCTGCTGCTAGAATTCAGTCGTTCCGCCACCCGATTTCGAGTGCGATGCACACATATCCCGAACACCTGGTCAAAAATATCACGCTCGCGGACGGCACGCCGGTCACCCTGCGCCCCATTCGCGCGGCCGATGCAAAGATCGAGCAGCAGTTCGTGCGCAGCCTGTCGGACGAGTCGCGCTATTTCCGTTTCATGGACATGCTGCGCGAATTGTCGCCACGGATGCTGAAGCAGATGACCGACATCGATTACTACAATCAAATGGCGCTGATCGCGGTCACGCCCAGTCATAATTATGAAGTCCAGATCGCCGTCGGCCGCTACGTGGTATTTCCAAACGGCGAGGATTGCGAATTTGCGATCGCCGTCAGCGACGGCTGGCAGAACAAAGGGATCGCCATCGCCTTGATGAAACTCCTGATAGATTCGGCGCGCGAGCGCAAATTGAAAAGAATGATCGGCGAAGTGCTCGCCAGCAACAGCAAGATGCTGCACTTCGTCCGGGGATTGGGCTTTCATCTGGCCACCGATCGCGATGACCCGCGGCAGATCCGCGCGACCCTGGTTCTCGCTCCGGACTGACATGGAATCCGCAGTTCCAGGCACTGCGTCGTGCGCTGCCCCCAGCGGCAAGCTACAATTGCGACCATCATGAGCGAGCAACTCGATAGTGTCGTAAACCAGGTCGGCAAAGTCATACTCGGCAAGGAACACCAGATTCGCCTCGCCATCGCGTGCATCCTGGCGCGCGGTCACCTGTTGATTGAAGACATCCCCGGCGTTGGCAAGACGACGCTCGCGCACGCTCTCGCGATCACGCTCGGTCTGCAATTTCAGCGCATCCAGTTTACGAGCGACCTGCTGCCCGCCGATATTCTCGGCGTTTCGATATTCGACCGCGAAGCCAGCGATTTCCGCTTCCACCCGGGTCCCATATTCGCGCAGGTGATCCTCGCCGACGAAGTCAATCGCGCGACCCCCAAGACGCAGAGTGCGCTGCTCGAGGCGATGGAAGAGCACCAGGTGACTGCGGAAGGCGAAACCCGCCCGCTGCCCGAACCTTTTTTCGTGATCGCCACCCAGAACCCCTCTTCCCAGGTCGGCACGTTTCCCCTTCCGGAATCGCAGCTTGACCGTTTCCTGATGCGCATCGAACTGGGCTATCCGGACGCCGGCGCCGAACGCGCGTTACTGCAGGGTATCGACCGCCGCGACCTGCTGCCCCGACTCGTGCCATGCATACAACCCGCCGACCTCACGGCATTGCAACTCGCCGCACGTGAAGTACACGCTTCAGCCGCCCTGCTCGACTATCTGCAGGCGCTCGTCAACTACAGCCGCAAATCGCCGGAATATGTAAATGGACTGTCGCCGCGCGCGGCGCTCGCCCTGCTCAATGCCGCGCGCGCGTGGGCGATGATGCACAACCGCCGTCAGGTCCTGCCCGAAGACGTGCAGGCCATCGTGCCTGCAGTGGTGGGCCACCGGCTGTACATCGCTCGCGACAACATGCGCATCAACGGCGCAGCCGTTGCCGAGCAGTTGATCGAAGCAGTGCCGATCCCGTGACGGGCCGGCCATGAGGCGTGCCGGCTAAGACCGCACCGCAGCCATGACTGCATTCGCCGCGCCGCTACGGTCCGTCGCGCATATTCTGGCGGCGCCGTACCGCGCCTTGCGCGCGCATATCGACCGCTGGTTGTTTCAGCTCGGCGGCGCGGAAACCACCAGCGTCGTGCTCGTGCAGCGGCGCATTTTCATCCTGCCTTCGCGCCACGGCCTGCTGTTCGTCGGCGCGCTCGGATTGATGC
>CAZEAX010000412.1:0-4709 GCA_964510405.1 uncultured Streptomyces sp.
TGGCAATAGAACGACTATTGCCTTCACCGGGCGCCTTGCCCTCACCAATTCTGGCAGCAGCGCACACGTGTTTCGTTATGTTAGGCACTCTAAGCGAGGCTCGGGATATACCAATCCGCGGGCAGGACTCCCAATGAAAATCCATACGACCACGCTCGACCGGCTGGCTGGGCCGCAGGCATCGATCGCGCCGCGCGTCGGCGACGGCAGCTTCCACGCCGCCTATGCACGGGCGGCTGGCGAGAACCACGCACTGGTCGCGCGCGAGAGCGTGGCCGCACCTGCGCCGCGCGGGTGGGACAGCCTGCCACCCGCAGACCAGGCCGCAAGCACCGTTCATGCGGGCGACACGCTCTACGGGATTGTGCGCGCGCGCCTTGAGAAAATGGGAGTGGAAGTAACCGCCAAAACTGCGATGCAGGGCGTGAAACAGGTCGCACAGGCGAGCAACATCCGCAATCCCGACCGCATCTACGTCGGGCAGAAGCTCGATCTCGCGGGACTCGCATCGACGTTCGGCCCCGGCCAAACCGCGCCATTGGCCCGCGACATCGATAGTTCTGTCACCACCGCCGGCGGAATCGAGCCGCTGCGGCACTTGCGCCGGGAAGAGCCGGTACCCGAGGCCGGCGCGCAACTCGCGGCTGAAGAAGCGGCGGATCTGCCCTCGACGGTTGCCGGGACGCCGCCGGACGATGCCGCCGCGGAGGTCAATGCGGCTGTTGGCGTGTCGTCGTCGGCGCGCCAGGTTGCAATATACGAACAGAATGCGGTGCTCGCACCGGAAAAGCCGGCCGAACCGGCGAGTAAGTTGCCCGATATCATGTACAAGGGCGTGGTCGGAAAGGTGCTCGATGCAATGCCGCTCGAACCGGCTACGCGCACAGCGCTGCAGCAGACCAACTCTGTCGTCAGCGGCACGCTCACCGTGCGCTCGCTCGGCGCGCTCGCCGGCTTTGGCGGACCGCTGCTCACCATCGCCGGTCTGATCTGGGGCATTTTCTCGTCGCGGCAGATCGACCCGGCAGCGGCGGGCGAGTCGAAGGTGGCCGCCGGAACGACGCCGGCAGACGCGCCAAAACCCGCAGATGACGCGGTGCGAACGGCGCGGAACTAGCCGTCGGAACCGCTCAACTAGGGAAGACCTGATTCACTTCTTTATGGATGGCGGGTTGGGGAACTCGATCTGATTGAGATCGTGCGTTATTGGGAAGAGGTGGCTGGGGTGCGCTACTATGCAAGCTCGAAGTAGTTCGAGTCTCCCTGCAAGCGAAAGATTGCTGCAAACATCCCAATCACAGGAATCCACATGCCTGCCCGAATCCCTATCATCACACCCGAAAGCGATCTCAACCCCGAGCAGCGCCGCGTACTCGCAGGCCTGCTCGACCGGCGCGGCGGCCGCATCCCGGGGCCGTATCGCTTCACGCTGCACTGCCCGGAGATCACCGAGCTCATGCATCCGTTCGGCGAGAAGCTGCGCCTCGACAGCAGCTTTCCGCCGCGCCTTTCCGAGATGGCGATCGTCTCGACCGCGCGCGCGTGGGACGCCGATTACATTTTCAGTTCGCATTCGGCGGGCGCGCTGAAGGCGGGCGTCGATCTGTCGGTGATCGAGGCGATGCAGCGCGGCGAGCGTCCGGAGTTCAGGCAGGCCGACGAAGAAGCGGTTTACGATTTCACGACCGAACTCTGCGTGAACCACAAGATAGCCGACGAGACGTATGAACGCGTGTTGAACATGTTCGATGTGCCCAGAGCGGTCGAGCTGTCGTCGCTGATCGGTTATTACTCGCTCGTGGCGTGCACGATCCTCGCGCACGAGATGCCGATACCGGATGGTGCTCGGCGACTCTCGCCGCGGAAGTAATGCCCCCATCCCAGCCTTCCCCCGCAAGCGGGGGAAGGGGGAGTTGAGTTAAGCGGCGACCGCAGCACCGGCGCGCTTCAAGCCCGGCATCGTGAAGCCGATCGCTTTCAATTCGGCTTCCAGCGACTTCGCCTGCTCGGCGGTGAGTTCGACCAGCGGCGGGCGCACTTTGGCCCACGCCGGGTCGTTCGCGTAAATCGCGATGCCCTGTTTCAGCGCGCCTATCATCAGGTACTTCTTGCCGAACGCGTCGCGCGTGACGTCGAGTTTCTTCTGCTGCTCGGCGGCGTCGGCGTTCTTCCACTCGACGCACAGTTTCGCAATCGCCGCGGGATTCACGTTGGCGGTCGCGGAAATGCAACCCACCGCGCCGTTTTGCAGGCCCGCGAGCAGGAACGATTCGCTGCCCGGGAAAATGTCGAAGCCCGACTTCGCGAACGCGTCGAGGAAAGTCTTGGTGTTGTTCCAGTCGCCCGAGCTGTCTTTCATGCCGGCGATCGCGGTCGGATAAGCTTTGAGCAGCCGCTCGACGAGTCCGGTCGTGATGCCGACGACCGCGACCGGCGGGATGTGGTACAGATAGATTTTGAGCCGCGCGTCACCAACGCGCTGCACGACTTCGCTGAAGTGGCGGTAGAGGCCTTCTTCGCTGACGCCTTTGTAGTAAAACGGCGGCAGCATCAAGACGCCCGCGCAACCGGCCTTGACCGCCTGCGACGTCAGCTTCACGGTCTCGGTGATCGAGCAGCAGCCGGTGCCCGGCATCATGCGCGACGCATCGACGCCCGACGCGACCAAGGCGTCCAGCAACATCATGCGTTCTTCCGCGGCAAGCGAGTTCGCTTCGCTGTTGGTGCCGAACACGGCGAGCCCGCAGTTCTGAGATAAGAGCCACTTGCAATGCGCGATGAAGCGCTCTTTGTCGGGCGACAGGTCGGCTTTGAACGGGGTGACGACGGGCGACAGTACGCCGCGGATGCGCTGGGTCATGGGATTCTCCAGGGTGGAAAAGAGAGTGCGAAAGCAGCCCTAATGATACACCAGCGTAATTGCTAATGAGCAATGGGTAATGGGCGATGAGCAATCGGCGATGAGCAATGGGTGATGAGTGATGTGTAAGTGTAAAGGTCTACCCATCGCTCATTGCTCATTACCCATCACTCGACGTCAAAGCCGTACAAGCACGCCGGATTTGCGACGAGGATTTTCTCGCGCGTGGCGGCGTCGGGAACCCATTCGGCAAGCAGGTCGAGCAGCATGGCCTCATCCGGAAAATCCTTCTTCAGCGAAGGATGCGGCCAGTTGCTCGCCCACAGCATGCGGTCCGGCGCCTGCTCGATCAACGCGAGTGCTAACGGGTGCATGTCGGCGTAATGCGGCGGGCCCGCGCGCGAGCCGTGATAGGGCGCCGACAGCTTGATCCAGCAGCGTCCGCTGTCGACGAGCTTGCGCATCGCGCGCACGTTGGCGTCGTCGAGATCGACGGGTGCGGCAAAGCGGCCGATGTGGTCGATCACGATATCGCACGGCAGTTTCGCGAGTCGCGCCGCATGCGTGGTGAATTCGGTGGCGTCGAACTGGAATTGCAGATGCCAGCCGAACGGCGTGACGCGCGCCGCCATGCTTTCGAGCGCGTCCCATTTGAGCGCGCCGCCGGGCAGCATGTGAAAGCGCAGGCCGCGCATGCCGAGTTTCGACAGGCGTTCGATTTCTGCGTCGGGCGCCGCCGGATCGACGACCGCGACGCCACGCGCATTGCCGAGCTCGGACATAGCGTCGAGCGTAATCGTGTTGTCGCAACCGTACGCGGTCGGCTGCACGATCACCGTGCGTGTGAGTCCGAGCCGCCCCTGCATTTCACAGTAGCGTGCGAGCGAGCCGTCCTGCGACGGTATGTTAGAGCCGGGCAGCATCGCGTAGCCCGGCGTGAAGATGTGCATGTGCGTGTCGCAGGCGCCGGGCGGCGCGGGCACGCGTGGTCGCGCGAGTGCGGGCATGGTGAAGTTCCGATAGTTTTGGAGGCAGTATAGCGTGCGCGCGCTTGCCGCCGCGCGAGTGCATCCTGCATAATTCGCAGTAATTCGGTGATTAAGCGATCGGGTGATTATGTTGCTCAATCGCCAAATCACTCAATTGCTCAATCCCCCAATCACTGGTTACCTATGGCCCATAACCGCAAGAAGCCGGAAGAGTTGCGCAGTCACCGCTGGTACGGCGTGCAGGACATGCGCGCGTTCGGCCACCGTTCGCGCACATTGCAGTCGGGATTCTCACGCGAGGATTTCGCCGGCAAGCCGGTGATCGCGATCATCAACACGTGGAGCGACATCAACCAGTGCCACGCGCATTTCCGCCAGCGTGCGGAAGAGGTGAAGCGCGGCGTGTGGCAGGCGGGCGGCTTCCCGCTCGAAATGCCGGCGATAACGCTCTCCGAGCCGTTCATGAAGCCGTCGACGATGATGTACCGCAACCTGCTCGCGATGGAGACCGAGGAGCTCTTGCGCTCGTACCCGGTCGACGGCGCGGTGCTGATGGGCGGCTGCGACAAGACGACTCCCGCGCTCATCATGGGCGCGACCAGCATGAACCTGCCCGCGATCTTCATGCCGGCGGGACCGATGCTGCGCGGCAACTGGCACGGCGAGCCGCTCGGTTCCGGCACAGATACGTGGAAATACTGGGCCGAACTGCGCGCGGGCAACATCACGGAGAACGAATGGCGCGAAGTCGAAGAAGGCATCGCGCGCTCGCCGGGGCACTGCATGGTGATGGGCACCGCGTCGACGATGACTTCGGTCGCTGAAGTGCTGGGACTCACGTTGCCGGGCGCGGCGTCGAT
>CAZEAX010000413.1:0-4686 GCA_964510405.1 uncultured Streptomyces sp.
GTACGAGATGCAGCGGGGAGAGGCGATACCAGTAAGCTTCCAGCCAGTGCATGACGGGTGATGCGTAATGGGCGATGGGTGATGGGTAAATCAAGGCGCACAGTCGCGCGCCCGATAGTCACTCATTACTCATAACCCATCGCTCATCACTTCTTAGAGGCCTGGGTGGTGAACGTGATGCGGCTGTAGCCGGCGATGCGCGCTGCTTCCATGATGTTGATTACCGACTGGTGCGTCGCCGTCGCGTCCGCATTGATGATGATCACCGGGTCGGTCGTGCCGCCGGCCGCGCGTTTCAACTCGTCGGCGAAACTGTCGGTGCTGCGAAACGGCACCGCGGATTTGTTGACGACGTATTTGCCCTGGCCGTCGACCGCGACGTTGATCTGGTTCGGCCGCTCTTCGGGCTTGTTCGCGTCTGCGGTCGGCAGGTTGATCTGCAGTTCCGCGTAGCGCGAATAGGTGGTCGTGACCATCAGGAAGATCAGGATGACGAGCAACACGTCGATCAACGGTATCAGGTTGATCTCGGGTTCTTCCTTGTGCGCGCCGAGGCGGAAATTCACGCTAGCCGGTCCTGCTCAATGATTGCGCTCACCGTGCAATATCTCGACCAGTTTCACCGCCTGGCTTTCCATCTCGATGATCAGCGAATCGACTTTGCCGCGGAAATAGCGGTAAAAAATCATGCTCGGTATCGCGACGATCAGGCCCATCGCCGTGTTGTACAAAGCGACCGAGATACCATGCGCGAGCACTATCGGGTTGCTGCCCGAGGGCGCCTGCGAGCCGAAAATTTCGATCATGCCGATGACCGTGCCCAAGAGGCCGAGCAACGGGCTGATCGACGCGATGGTGCCCAGCGTCGTCAGGAAGCGTTCGAGATCGTGCGCCACGGCGCGGCCGGCGTCGTCGATCGCTTCTTTCATGACCTGCGGCGTGCTCTTGACGTTCTTCAGACCGGCGGCGAAGACGTGCGCGAGCGGCGCGCCGCTCGTGAGGCGCGCGATCATCATCGGATCGACGCCGTTCTGGCGGAATTCCTGGACGACTTGCGGCAACAGTTCAGGCGGGGTCACCAGGCTGCTGCGCAACGACCATGCGCGTTCACCGATGATGGCCAGCGAAATGACGGACGCCAGCACCAGAGGCCAGATCGGCCAGCCCGCAGCTTCAATGAACGCAAACACTTATAGTTTCTCCGGAGTTGCCCGATTAATTTCGCGTAACTGTATATGGGCAATGGGTTTTCAGCAAGTGCAATCGCACGCAACGAGCGCGCGATGGTCGATTGCAAAATCGTCGTGCGATTGTGCGTGGCGGCGCGCGACGGCCTCGAATATGCGCGGGCGGTCGCGTCAAATCTCAGTTGGAAAAACTTTTCAATGCACTTCGCATGGTTGAAAAAAGTCGGGCATAACGCCAGCGGAAAGCGCGCCGCAACTTGTCCACAAATGCTGTGGATAAGTATGTGCAAAGTTTGTACAAAGTTGGCGTAAGTGAGTTGCCCGTAACGATTTTTTCTACGCTGCTCATTTTTTGAACTTATTATATTATCTTTTATAATCAATATGTTGAAATTGCTGCCTGCATGCCTGTTGGGTTTGCAAGGCGGCGATTGTTAAGCAGCGATGACGTTTGTGGAAGGGCCCGCGTTGCAGGATCATTCGCGGTCGTCCGGTGCAGCCTTGAATCGGTTGAAAATTTTTTGTGGGAGTGCCGGTTTTGCGCGCGACCGCGCGCGGCCGACGGTAAAATCATCGCATGGACTTGTTTTCGGTTTCCGATAAATCGTCGCGCGTGATCGGCGTTGCGGAGCTCAATTGTCTCGCCAAGGAATTAATCGAGAGCAACCTGCCGCTGATGTGGGTGGCCGGCGAGATCTCCAACTTCACGCGCGCCGCGTCCGGTCACTGCTATTTCTCGCTGAAGGACGCGCAGGCGCAGGTGCGGTGCGTGATGTTCCGGCACAAGGCGCAGTTGCACGACTGGAAGCCGGAGAACGGTATGCAGATCGAAGTCCGCGCGACGCCGTCGTTCTACGAGGCGCGCGGCGAATTCCAGCTGAATGTCGAGACCATGCGGCGTGCCGGTCTGGGCGCGCTTTACGCGGCATTCGAACAGTTGAAGGCGAAGCTCGCGGCTGAAGGCCTGTTCGCGGAGGAGGCGAAACAGCTGCTGCCGCGGTTTCCGCGCGCGATCGGCATCGTGACGTCACCGCAGGCGGCTGCCTTGCGCGATGTGTTGACCACGCTCAAGCGCCGCATGCCGTCGATTCCGGTTGTTATATACCCGACGCCCGTGCAGGGCGAGGGCGCGGGCGCGAAGATTGCAGCAGCCATCGCGACGGCGGATGCGCGCGCCGAATGCGACGTGCTGATCGTGTGCCGCGGCGGCGGCAGTATCGAGGACCTGTGGGCTTTCAACGAAGAAGCGGTCGCGCGCGCGATCCATGCCTGCGTTTTGCCCGTGATCAGCGGCGTCGGCCATGAAACGGATTTCACGATTGCGGATTTCGTCGCCGACGTGCGCGCGCCCACGCCGACCGCAGCGGCACAGCTGGCGAGCCCCAATCGCGACGATCTGCGCCAGGACGCAGGCCACCTTTATCAGCGCCTGAAACGCGTGATGGAACGCGCGCTCGAGCGCCGCATGCAGCACATCGACGGACTCGCGCGGCGGCTCCTGCATCCCGGCGAGCACATCGCCAATCAGTTGCGCGAACTCGCGCAGCTCGCGAACCGGCTGCACGGCGCGTGGGCGCATGCGGCGGCGGACCGCCACTGGCAATTGCGCGACCTCGTTCAGCGCGTGCGCGCACATCGGCCGAATGTCGACGCGCTCATCGTCGGGCAGGGCGTGCTCGCGCAGCGGCTTGCGGGTGCTGCGGCGCATCGGCTGGACACGCTGGCGGCGCAGGTCAAGAGCATGGCGGCGCATCTCGCCCATCTCAATCCGCAGTCGGTGTTCGAGCGCGGCTACAGCATGGTCGAAACGGCTGACGGAAAAATCGTGCGCGCGAGCGGTGAGCTTGCGCCGGATGAAGAGGTGAAACTCACGTTTGCGCGCGGTTGGGCGCGCGCACGTATCAAAGACCGGAGTTGAGCGGGTCCGTTCGCGGTCAGTCGTTTTTGGCGGCGGCCGCGGTCGCGAGAATTTCGCGCAGATGCGCGAGCACCTGATCGCTTAAATCCCCGGCGAGGCAATCGAACCCGGTAACTTCCTTCATGGCGCGCAGCCAGGTGAGCTGGCGCTTGGCAAGCTGGCGGGTCGCCGCGATGCCCTGTTCGCGCAGCGTCGCGAGTCCGATCCTGCCGTCGAGGTATTCCCAGGTCTGGCGATAGCCCACGCAGCGCATCGACGGCATCTCGAGGTCGAGCGCGTAATCCGCGCGCAGCTTCCGGAGTTCGCCGATCAGGCCGAGTTCCAGCATCGCCTCAAAACGTGCGGCAATGCGGTCGTGCAGTTCGCTGCGTTTACCTGGCAGCAGAGCCAGCTTCACGGGCGTATAGGGAAAGTAAACGTATTTGGGCTTTTTCAGCAGCGCCGACATCGGCTTGTTGGTGACGAAATACACTTCCAACGCGCGCTGCACGCGCTGGGAATCGTTGGGTTCGAGGCGCGCGGCAGTCTCCGGGTCGACCCGCGCGAGTTCCTTATGCACGGCGGGCCAGCCGGACTCCTGCGCCATCGTATCGATCACCATGCGAATTGCGGGATCCGCCTCTGGCAGCTCGGACAGGCCTTCGAGCAGGGTTTTGAAGTACATCATGGTCCCGCCGACCAGCAGCGGAATGTTGCCGCGTTCGGTGACTTCGCGCATCGCGGTGAGCGCATCGTCGCGAAAGCGCGCGGCCGAGTAGCTGTCGTCGGGCTCGATGAGGTCGATCAAGTGATGCGGCGCCGCCTTGAGCGTCGCGGCGTCCGGTTTGGCGGTGCCGACGTCCATGTGCCGGTAGACCTGCGCAGAATCGACGCTGATGATTTCGCATGGCAGTTCGCGCACCAGATCGACCGCGACGCCGGTCTTGCCGCTCGCGGTCGGGCCCATGAGAAAAATGGCCGGTGGCCATTTTGGTTGATGGGCGATGAGTGATGAGCGATGGGGATTTCGCGCTGGTAATTTGCGCTTTTTCCCATTACTCATTGCTCATCACCCATTGCGCCTTACCGTCCTCTCATAAACAGCTTGTCGAGCTCCGCGATGCTGATTTGGTGCCAGGTCGGACGCCCGTGATTGCACTGACCCGAGCGCTCGGTCGCCTCCATCTCGCGCAGCAGCGCATTCATTTCGGCGGCCGTCAGCGCGCGATTGGCGCGCACCGCGGTATGGCAGGCCATTGTGGAAAGCAATTCGTTGCGGCTTTCGATCAGCACGCGGCTCGCACCGAACTCGCGGATTTCGGCGAGCACGTCGCGCGCGAGCTGGCCGGCGTCGGCGTCCTTCAGCGCGACGGGCACGCCGCGCACGGCCAGCGCGGTGGGCGACAGCGCCGCGATTTCAAAGCCGAGCCGGGATAAAGTCTCCTCGTGGTCTTCGGCGGTCGCAACGTCGATGCGCTCGGCGTTGAACACGACCGGTATCAGCAGCGGCTGCATCGCGATCCGGTCCCGGTCGAGCTGCGTCTTCAGCTTTTCGTAGACGATGCGCTCGTGCGCCGCGTGCATGTCCACGATGACCAGGCC
>CAZEAX010000414.1:0-4651 GCA_964510405.1 uncultured Streptomyces sp.
CGTCTGCCCGGTCGATTGTTTCCGCGAAGGCCCGAATTTCCTCGTCATCGATCCCGACGAATGCATCGACTGCACGCTGTGCGTCGCCGAGTGCCCGGTCGAGGCGATTTTCGCCGAAGACGACGTTCCCGACAGCCAGAAGGAGTTCACGGCCCTCAACGCCGAACTCTCCAAGGTCTGGAAGCCCATCATCGAAAAGATAGACGCACCAGCGGATGCGGATGAGTGGGCGAAGGAAAAGCGGAAAAAGCATCTGTTGGAGAAGTAGCGGTACTGTTGTTAATCCGCATGCGGCACCTCCTCCAGGATCGCATCCCCGCGTGATGTAAGAGGTGTTCGGCGCTATCATGCGCCGGATGCCTGCCGTCGATTTTCCGCGCCTGACCAATGCCGACCTTTTCGCGCGCCTGGCCGAAGGTTTGCCATCCGGCATGACGGTAATAACGCCCAACCGCCGGCTTGCGCAGGAACTCGCGCGCGAATTTGACGCAGACCGGATTGCTGCCGGCCTCCAGGCGTGGGAAGCGGCGGACATTCTGCCGTTCGGCACGTTCGTCGAACGCTTGTGGGAAAGCGCAGTTTATTCCGAACTCGGCGCTGATACGCCGCTGCTGTTGTCGCCCGCGCAGGAGCAGGCACTGTGGGAAGAGATCATCGGCGCAAGTCCGTGGGGCGCGCAATTGCTCACGCCGGCGCGGGCGTCGGTGCAGTGCCGCGACGCCTGGCGCCTTGCGCACGCGTGGCGCATGGCGGGCGCGCTCGAAAAATTTCCCGGCAACGACGATGCGCGCGCGTTTGCGGAATGGGCGCGCGCTTATGCGAAACGCACCGCACGCGACGTGGACGCCGCGCGTCTGCCCGACGCCGTCGCCAAACTGCTGAATGCGCCCGCGCTGCGCAAGCCGCGCCTGCTCGTTGCGTATGCTTTCGACATACTGCCTCCGCAGGCCGCCGATTTTTTACGAGCATTGAGCGCCGCCGGTGTCGAAGTTGCGCGGTGCGGGCCGCGGCGCCGCGAAGCCGCGGCCGTGCGTGCAACGTTTGCATCTGCGCGCGATGAGCTGGAGGCCGCAGCGCGCTGGGCGCGGGCGCGGCTCGAAGCGGCGGATTGCGGGAATACGCCCGGCCATTTTTTGAGCTATCCGCGCATCGCAGTCGTAGTGCCCGATCTCGAGCGACGCCGGCAGGAGGCGGTACGGGTGTTTTCGCGCGTGATGGAGCCAGGCTGGAATTTGCCGGGCGCAGCCACTCAGTCATTGCCGTTCAACATTTCGATCGGCGTGCCGCTCTCATCCTATCCACTCGTGCATGCGGCGCTCGGCTTATTAGCACTTGCCGCGGGCGAAACGGACTTCGCGCTGGCGAGCCGGCTCATGCGTTCGCCTTTCATCGCCGGCGCCGAAAGCGAACTGGCGTGCCGCGCGCGGCTCGATGCGGACTTGCGTGACAAGCTGTCTGCGCGTGTCACGCTGGCGAAAATCGTCGGCGCGATCGAAGCCTGCCCGCTGCTGCGCGAGCGGTTCGAGGCCTTGTTCAATTTCGCCAGCGCGAAACTGTCCGGCATGCAGTCGCCGCACGCATGGGCGCGGCACTTTTCGGCGCTGCTCGATGCGGCGGGCTTTCCCGGCGAACGCGCGCTCGACTCGGCCGAATTCCAGACGCGCGCGAAATTTTACGAAGTGCTCGGCGAATTCGCGCTGCTCGAACGCGTGCTGCCGCGCATGGGCTGCGCGCAGGCGCTCAAGCAACTGCGCCGGTTGTGCGCGGACACCCTGTTTCAACCGGAATCGAACGCCGCGCCGGTGCAAATCCTCGGCATCCTGGAATCGGCGGGTCTCGAGTTCGACCATTTATGGGTGAGCGGGCTTACCGACGATGCATGGCCGCTGGCGGCGCGCCCGAATCCGTTTATCCCGGTCGCGCTGCAGAAGAAAGCCGGCATACCGGAAGCCGCCGCCGACACCGCGCTTGCACTCGACCGGCGCATCACCGAAGACTGGCTGCACGCGGCGGGCGAGGTGGTGGTGTCGCATCCGCTGCGCGAGAAGGACCGGGAAATCCTGCCGAGCGCGCTGATTGCATCGATCGCGGAAGGTCAGATCGATCTTCCTCAATTTCCAGGCTATCGCGACGCACTGCATGCCGCGCGCGTGCTCGACAGCGTGCCTGACGGCATCGCGCCGCCGTATGCCGCGAAAGAAGTGCGCGGCGGCACGCGCGTGCTCGCCGATCAGGCGGCGTGCCCGTTTCGCGCGTTCGCGCGTCACCGCCTCGGCGCGGAAGGTCTGGACACGCCCGCGGACGGACTCGACGCGCGCGACCGCGGCAACCTCCTGCATGCGCTGATGGCGCAACTGTGGGGTACGCTGCGCACGAAATCGCGCCTCGACGCGATGCCTGCTGACGAACTGGCGGCGGCCATCGACGAGGCGGCAAAGGCGGCGGTGGCGAAGGTGCGCGCGCAGCGTGCGGGTGTCCTCGACGGACGCATGGCGGAACTCGAACGCGCGCGGCTGGCGCGGCTTGCGCGCGAGTGGCTCGCGGTCGAGGGCGCGCGCGGTGGTTTCGAAGTCGTCGCGCGCGAGGAGAAACGCACGCTGGCAGCCGGCGGCCTTTCGTTCAGCGGGCGCATCGATCGCATGGACAAGCTCGCGGACGGCGGCCACGTGCTGATCGACTACAAGACCGGCCGCGCAACCCCCAACGACTGGCTCGGCGAGCGGCCGGACGATCCGCAGCTTCCGCTGTATGCGATCGCGGCGCGGGAAGACATCGCCGGCGTTGCCTTCGCGCACGTCAAGACCGGCGCCATGCGCTTCATGGGTTTTACGCGCGGGGCCGGTCAATTGCCGAAGGCGAAACCCGCGGAATCGTGGCCGGGGTTGGTTGACAGCTGGCGGCGCGAACTCGATGCGCTCGGCCGCGAGTTCGCGCAAGGCGATGCGCACGTCGATCCCAAGCGCGAATTGAAAACGTGCCGGCACTGCGATCTGCAGCCGCTGTGCCGCGTGCACGAGCGCATCGCGGCGCTCGAAGATGAAGACGAGGGCGAGGACGAATGAACGCGGATGACGCGAAGCGGCCCGAGATTGCCGATGCGCGCGAACGCGCGCGCGCGCTCGGTCCGCGGCGTTCGTTCATCGTGCAGGCGCCGGCCGGTTCGGGCAAGACCGAGCTTCTGGTGCGGCGCTATCTGCGCTTGCTGACGACCGTCGAGCGACCCGAGGAAATTCTGGCCATCACCTTCACGCGCAAGGCCGCCGCGGAGATGAAGCGGCGCGTGCTGCAGGGGCTGGCGTCCGAACTCGCGCCCGGCGCCGTCGCCGACCTCGCGCCGCGCCTGCGCGTGCAGACGATAGACGCGCTGTGCGCGTCGCTCACGCGCCAGATGCCGGTGCTCGCGCGCTTCGGCGCGCAGCCCGAAATCGTCGAGGACGCGCGCGAGCTCTATGACGAGGCGGCGCGCCGCGTGCTGGCGCTCGAACCTGCCAATGCGGCGGCCGAACGGCTGCTCGCCCATCTCGACAACAACGTCGATACTGCGCGCGGGCTCATTGCCGCGATGCTCGCGCGGCGCGACCAGTGGCTGCGCAAGACCGGCGGCGCGCCGACCCGCGCCGAACTCGAAGCGGCGTTTGCGGCCGAGCGCGCACGTCTGGTAGAACGCGCGCAAGTGTTGTTGCCGGACGCGAGCGTCGAGCTGGCGCAGGAGCTGCTCACCAAGGCGGGCGGATGGCGCAAGAAGCATAAGCGCGCGCAGTCGCTGGAGGCGGGCGACGCGGACGGCAGCCTGCTTGCCGCGCTCGTCGCGTTGCTGGCACTGCCTCCCGCAGGCTATACCGACTCGCAATGGGAAGCGTTGAGCGCGATGCTCGAACTCTTGCCGCGCGCGGTGGCGCAAATGATGGTCGTGTTTGCCGAGCGCGGGCAGGCCGACTTCACCGAGATCGCGCAGGGTGCAGTGCGCGCGCTGGGCGAACCCGAGGCGCCGACCGATCTGCTGCTGTCGCTCGACGTGCGCGTGAAACACATTCTCGTCGACGAGTTCCAGGACACGTCGATCAGCCAGTGGGAATTGCTCGAGCGTCTCACCGCCGGCTGGCAGTTGGACGACGGCCGCACGGTGTTTGCCGTGGGCGATCCGATGCAGTCGATTTACCGCTTTCGCGAGGCCGAGGTCGGGCTTTTTTTGTACGCGCGGCACGCGGGGCTCGGCAGCGTGCCGCTCGAGCCGCTGCGCCTCGCCACCAATTTCCGCTCGCAGGCCGGCATCGTCGACTGGGTGAACGCGACTTTTCCGCTGGTGCTGCCCGGCGCGGAGGACGAAATCTCCGGCGCTGTGCCGTATTCGCCGTCGGTCGCGCACCACGCGGCGCAGGATGGCAACGCGGTGCGCTGGCATCTTTTCGACGAGCGGGCGGACGAAGCGCAGCGCGTGGTCGAAATCGCGCAGGCTGCGCGCGCCGAAAGTCCGCCGGGCTCGATCGCGATACTCGTGCGCAACCGCGGCCATCTCGATCACATCGTGCCCGCGCTGAAAGCGGCCGGCATCCGTTACCGCGCGGTCGAGATCGAACGGCTGGGCGAAAAACAGGTGGTGCAGGACCTCTACGCGCTCGCGCGCGCGTTGGCACACCCGGCCGATCGCACG
>CAZEAX010000415.1:0-4634 GCA_964510405.1 uncultured Streptomyces sp.
GGCCGGTGGCCAGAATTACGCGCACAAAACGGTTGCTGCCTACAACGTGGCTGTTAGTGATGACGTACCCGTTTTCGGAAACGAAAAACCCGCTGCCGGAGCCGCCGGCATGGCTGACGGTAACTACGCCTGCGCGAGTCATAGTCATGTTTTTTGACAGTGCATCGTTGAGCGGGACAGCGCGCTTGAGCACGAGCTTGTCCGGTTTTTCGGCAGCCGTCGCAGGTTTGACCTGGCCACCGCCGGGTGCGCTTATTACCGCATCATAGAATTGCTGATCGGCCAGGACTTTCCGCAACGCATCGCGGTAAGCCATCGCAAAAAAATCGCCCTCGCGCATGGCTTCCGCACCGTGTGTCTCGTACGTCCCTTCGACAGTCTTGCCATAAACCACTTTTCGCTGCGCCTGGTCGTAGACTTCCCAGTGGATTTTGGTGCGCAACGTTCCATCGGTGCGCGCTCCCGAGTCGGTCGAGCAGTAACTTGTGCGGAATTCTTCGAGCATTCCTCCGAGCAGCAGGTCCGGCACTTTCGGATCGGAATCTTCTTCAAATAATTTTGACTGCACTTGCGGATCGCGATAACCCGCGCGGGACAACTCATCCCGCACAACCCGCAGCATTGGTGACATCACGGCCTGCTCGGTTCGCGGGTTCATGCTCAAGCGTGTAATGGAGCCGCACGAGGCCCCCGTTTTGATTTCGCCGATCGGATCGCCGTCACGCAGGAGAGTGCGGAGGCGCGAAAACCGGAGGGCGGCTTTTTGCTCGACCTCCCGCGGGACTCGAATTACTTGAGAAGCAGTAGTTGCCGCGGTTTTTTGCGTCGCCTGATCATCGCCCGACGTTGTGTTTTGTGCCTGCACGAAGTGGTGTGCACAGACGAGGGCGCAAGCCATGATCCAAGTGCGTGCCGCGCGCATTCGTCCATCTTGGGTGGATTGCTCGATGCTGAGGTTAGCCGCGCACATTTTTTTCTTGGACGGGAACGGGGTGTTTGGCATTCTACGATATCTGACGGGTAAATATACTCACAGGCGGCAACTTATGCCTGGAATCATTGCGCTAATTCCAGCGTAACCGTCTCCTAACCTTCGGCCGCGAAGTTTTTCCCCGGTCGGACCAATGCACACAATTGATTTGCCACCGCCACATGTAAAAGACACCCATCTTTTTTGCTCTGGCGGCGCATTTCTGACGACAAAAAATGCGCTCTAAGGAAAAGCCAGTCAGAACGGGCCACGCTCGAATAATTTGCTCCAGCACGCAACATAATCCACAAGAATCGAAATCAAAAAACGGGGAATTTGAGGTAATCGGGGAAATGTGCGACGCTCGTTACACTAGGAGTGCCTAGCGCCCCATGCATTTATTGGTAACGCTATCCAGCGCTTTCTTGATTACTCCAGCCTCGATGCGGTGGGCCCGAGCTTCCTCCGCTGCTTGTCCGCCTTGGGAAAGCATTATTGCCGGCCGAGTTATTTCCGGCTGATATTGATTGCGAGGAAGGCGGAAATTGCGCGCCATACGCGTCAGGCACTGCGCCTGGTGATATTGCTCGTGTGCTTCCATGGCGTCCCCAATCTCCTTGCAGGGTGCTTTTTCTTTGGCCGCGTTGAGCTTTTGGCGATCGAGCACGCATGACCCTTCCGTAACGGTTGCTTCAAATTCTCCGGCTTGGGGGCATGCGCTTCCCAGTCCAGTTATCAGGTGGTCGTGAATGAACTGATAACCTTGCTGGTAAGACTGATACTGCGCATTGATCTTCTTGATGGTGGCGTCGCGCGCGCCCTCGCTCATCGCACTGAGATCATATGATTCTAGCGGCACATCCTTCATAAGCCGGTGGCTGAGCGCGTCGTAGCCATCGGCCCACTCGTTGAGCTGTTTCAGGTAAGCGCGCATGCACTCGAGATTCCGGCAAATGCATGGCGTGGGACAGACTTTGTGACAGACGAAAAAACCTGAAGGGCAGGTGCACGACCAGAAACAATTGGGGGCTATCGCTTCGTCGCTTACGCAGGCCGCAAGCACCGGCCAGAAAACGGCCAGCCCCGCCAGGCCCAAGGCGCTGCCTAGAACGTAGACAATCTTGCGACTGACGTTCGTTTTCATTGTTTGGCTCTCCCTCTTCCTGGAGAGGGTCACGATACCGCGATGCCGATGGCATGTAAATGTGCCGGGCAACGCGGGATTTATGAGACTTGGAGGCGGGACGTCACAACAGGGTCAGGTAAGGCAATCCAACATTTTGCGGGCGGGGATTCCTGCCTGGATTGATTGGGAGTGAATGACCCGGCTTTTCTTCGGCGACCGGCCATAAGCCTTGGCGCAAGCGTCGCCCATCAGCATCGCCCGTTCGCTTTCGCTCATGCGGAAGTGCTCGATGGCTTGTTTATGTTACCGGACGTGCTTACCCGCTTCCGCGCCGCCGGTAACCGCCGGGAATTTACTCTTCGGCCGAACGTCGTTTAAGTTAAGATGTGAGCCGCATCCAATCCACCCTCCGAAATCCTACAGAACAGAATGAGCACCTTTTCCTCCGATAATTCCCGCCGCAAAGCCGCCGCCGTAGTCATCCTCCTGATCGTTATCGCCGCCCTCGCCGCTGGAGCGTGGTACCTCCGCCCGCGCTTCGAAGCCGATGCGCCGCAGTTAAGCCTCACACCCGACACCGACGCGGTGGGCTTGGCACCGCTCGAACTCCAGGTGACCGACAAAGGCGCGGGCTTGAAGTCCATCACGGTCACGCTGTCGCAAGGCGGGACCGACCATGCTCTCGCCTCGGAGCAGTTAAGCGAACCGGCGGGCGAGAAGAAGATCACCGTCTCGCTGGCCAAGGTGCCGGGCATCAAGGAAGGCCCGGCAGTCCTTCGCATCACTGCTCGCGACGCCTCGCTGTGGCACTGGTTCAAGGGCAACGAGACCGTCCTCGAGAAGAACGTCACGATCGACACCACGCCGCCCACTTTGGATCTGATTGCCGACGACCGCTACGTCAACTTCGGCGGCGTGGGCGTGATCGTCTATAAACCTTCTGCCGACACGGCGACCAGCGGCGTGAAGATGGGCGACTACTTCTTCCCGGGCTTCGCGGGCCAGGTGAAGGACCACCCCGATTACTGCATTGCGCTCTTCGCGCATCCCTACAATGCGCCGCCGGATGCGCGGCCCACGCTCGTTGCCACGGACAAGGCAGGCAACGCGCGCGAGATGCGGCTCGCGTACGAGCTGAAGAACGTCAATTACAAGAAAAGCACCATCGTGCTTAGCGACAATTTCCTGCAGAACAAGATCGTGCCGCTGATCGCGGACCCGGCTGCGCGCCAGGGAACGCCGAAGGAGCAATTCGTCGCTGTGAACAAGACGCTGCGCAAGGTGAACGAGGACAAGATCACCGAGGTGACGAAGAAGGCGACGCCGCAGATGCTGTGGAAGGACGCGTTTGCGCAGTTGAGCAACTCGAAGGTCGAAGCGAACTTCGCGGACTACCGGACGTATACGTATAACGGCGAGCCGGCGGACAGCGCCTATCACCTCGGTTACGACCTTTCGGTCACCAAGAATTACCCGGTTGAAGCGGCGAACGCCGGGAAGATCGTCTTCGCCGGTCCGCTCGGGATCTACGGCAATGCCGTGATCATCGACCATGGGCTCGGGCTGTTCTCTCTGTACGGCCACATGAGCGCGATCGACGCCAAGGTCGGCGATTCCATCACCAAGCGCCAGGTACTCGGCAAGACGGGCGAGACGGGGCTGGCAGCGGGCGATCATCTGCACTTCGGGATTTACCTGGATGGACTCCCCGTGCTGCCGGTGGAGTGGTGGGACCAGAAGTGGATCGACGACAACATCACGCCCAAGCTGGAGGGCAGGAGCGGCCAGGAGATTGCGGAGGCGCAGCAACACTTAAAAGTGAAGGCGAAGTCGAACGCGAACGCGAAAACGAAGGCAAAGCGCAAGCTGCGGCGGTAGCCTCGCGGGCAGCGTCCGCTTCCGTGCGGTTCCGTACAGACCCGCTTATTCCGGGAAGGGCATTCTTACAGCCTGACCGAGCCCCGATGGGCGGCGCAACACTGACGGTGCGCGCTCATTTTTATCACTGAGAAAGCGGCAAATGTATAAAAGAATCCTGGTGCCCGTTGACGCAAGCGCCGCATCGGCGCTGGGCCTGCTGGAAGCGGTCCGGTTTGCGAAGGACCAGCGCGCGCGCCTGCGGATCGTTCATATCGTCGATGAGTCGGTGTTGATTCAATATCCCGAATCGGTCGACATCTCGGGAAAGATGCTGGACACGTTTGTCGACGAAGGCGAAAAGACCTTGCGTGACGCGGTGGCTCTGGCACGGCGCCACCGGATAAAGCCCGAGCATGTGCTGTATAAAACAATGGTCGGTACGATAACCGATGTGATCCTCAAGGAGGCCAAAAAATGGCGGGCGGACATCATCGTCATGGGCACGCACGAGCAAGGCAAAATTGAGCACTTCTTTCGCGGCAGCAATGCGGAGTCCATTGCCCGGGCCACCCGTCTGCCGGTTTTGTTGATTCACGCGCAGCCGGCAAAACGCAAGCGCGCCGCACGCAAGGCAGGTTGACCAGCACGCTGGTCAATGACGCGATCACCGCGTCGCCG
>CAZEAX010000416.1:0-566 GCA_964510405.1 uncultured Streptomyces sp.
TGTCCGAAGGTTTTCTGCAGCGGTCGTTGCTTGCGCAAGGCATGCTGGCCGCACCGGGCACCAGCGAGGAGTTCCGCTCCCAGCTCCTGAGCGATCGTGAGCGCTGGACGCGCGTGCTGAGAACGGTCGCCGTCAAACACTGATCAATTCCTGCGCTTGCGCGTAGACACGGTATTGGCGAGGATGCCGATGCGCTCGATCTCGCATTCGATTTGATCCCCGTTCTGGAGATACCAGGTGCCGGGTCCCTTGTAGCCCATGCCGGTGCCGGCGGGCGTGCCGCTTGAGATCATGTCTCCAGGCTCGAATCCGGCGTGCGAATACCAGGCGATTTGCGCGGGAATGTTGTAGATCTGGTTCTTCGTGTTCGAGTCCTGGCGGATTTCGCCATTGACGCGCGTGACGATGCGCAGATTATGCGGATCGGGAATTTCGTCCTTCGTCACGATCCACGGTCCCAGCGGCGCCGCAGTCGGGAAGTTCTTGCCGATGCAGATATTGCCTTCCTTGCGCTCGGCGAACTGCACTTCGCGCGGTATCATCCTGAATGTGGTCGGCTTTATACC
>CAZEAX010000416.1:576-4607 GCA_964510405.1 uncultured Streptomyces sp.
CACTTCGCGGCATGAGAGATCGTTCATGATCGTGTACCCGAATACGCAATCGTAGGCCTGCTCAGGCGGTACCTCGCAGCATTCGCGACCGATTACGATCGCCAGTTCGTTTTCGTAGTCGAAGGTATCGGTCCACGTCGGCTTGCGGACGGTTGACTTGTGCGGCATCACGCAACTCGTCAGTTTCACGAAGCCGGCAACGCGCGTGTACACCTGGCCGGCGCCTTCCGCGGCGTGGTCGGCATAGTTTTTTCCGACCGCCATTATTTTTCCCGGCTTGAGCGGCGCTTCCAGGGTCACATCGGCGAGCGCGAACACTTGCGGCAGTTGCTCGCCGCGTTTTAATGCAGCCTCGGCGTCGGCGACCGCCGACCTTACCGCGGCGAGTCCTGCGTCGCCATCCTGTATGCATTCGAGCAATGTCCCGGGCAGTTTGCGGCCGGACAGCGCGGAAATATCGAGAACGCGGTTATCCGCGAGCAACACTCCGAAATGGCCGCTGCGGGCGCGGGCCGGGCGAAACGTCAACAGCTTCATATGTTCTCCTTTGGAATTAGGCTTTCTTCAGGCGGCCGCACGTGGCGGAACATCACCAACAACGTCAGATCATAGACGATTTTAAGCGCGCCGCAGATTATCAGCGGCCAGCCGAACGCCGACAGCGCCAGCAGCCATCCCGCAAACACCGGGCCCACCGCGGCGGCGAGACTGCGCGGCACCGCTGTCACGCTGGCCGCTGCGGCGCGTTCTCCGGGTGTCACCACTGCCATCACGTAAGACGTGCGGGCGGGCACGTCCATCTGCGACAACGCGAAGCGTAGCATCAGGAACAGCAATGCGAGCTCGAGGTTGGGCATCAGCGGCACCAGGATCAGAAAGATGTTCGATGGCAGATGCGTAAACACCATGGTGTTGACGAGACCGAAACGGCGCGCTAGGCGCGCTGCCGCGAGCTGGGAAAATGCGCTCAGTATGCCGGTCCACAGAAAAATGGTGCCGGCTGTTGCGATCGAGAGGTGAAAGCGCTCGAAGAGCCACAGCGCAAGCAGCGATTGCACTGCGAAGCCGCCGGCAAAGGCGTCCAGACTGAATACCGCGGCCAGCGTGTAGACCACGCGTTTCGATTTGCCGAGCGGCATGTTCGGTGCTGTCTCGTGCGGCTCGATCCGCGGGGACAACCGGCGATACAGCAGCAGGCAGACGAATCCCAAAGCGCCGTAAGCGACGAACATTGCTTGTATCGCGAGCTTGATATCGACTGCAAACCATTGCCCGCCGAGGGCTGGCAGGGCTGCGGATTGCGCGCCAAGCGCGCCGATCAGCGCACCGGTCAGGGTATAGCGCGCGAAAAGCGCAGTCCGGTGCGCAGCGTCAACGGTACGCGTCAGCATCGCATGTTCGAGTGGTCCGAAGATGCTGGCATCGCCGTTCGACGGATTGATCGTGCCGACCGCGGCGATGATCAGCAGCGGCCAGAAATCCGGCGTCAGCACAAAAGCAATCCCGGTCGCGATCATCAGCACCGCTGCAGCTTCAAGCAGCCCGCGCTGGCGATAGCGATGGGCGATCAGGCCCATGCCGAGCGTCATCGCGCCGGTGCCGAGCAGAGTTGCCGTTACTGTGATGCCGATTTCGAGTCCGCCGAACCCGAGCAGCGTCAGGTAGTAGGGAAGCAACAGGCTGACGTAACCATCGCCGAAGGCGCGCAGTCCGCGCGCCCACAGCAAATACTTGGCATCGGGCAGCACGCCGTGCGGCAGGAACTGAAACGGAAAGGTCGGTTGCCGCATAAATATGTGCGCGAGAGTAACAATATTTGTCGAGGCCGGCGAGGCGGGCTTGTTTACCGTCTGCAGGGTTGTTGATAGTATCGTTCCGCGCATTTTCAGGAGAACGCTATGATCGATGTCTACAGCTGGCCGACGCCGAACGGCCACAAGGTGCATATCATGCTGGAGGAATGCGGTTTGAAGTACCGCGTTCACGGCGTCAACATCCGTACCGGCGACCAGTTCAAGCCCGAATTCCTCAAAATCAGTCCGAACAATCGCATTCCGGCGATCGTCGATAGTGACGGTCCCGGGGGCAAGCCGCTTTCACTGTTCGAATCCGGAGCCATCCTGATTTATCTGGCGGGCAAGACCGGTAAATTTTTACCGCAGGATTTGCATGCCCGCTACGCGGCGTTGCAATGGCTGATGTGGCAGATGGGCGGCGTCGGCCCGATGTTCGGTCAGGCCAACCACTTCCGGGCCTATGCGGTGGAAAAAATTACATATGCAATCGACCGTTACACCAACGAAGCCAACCGGCTGACCGGCGTGCTGGACAAGCGTCTAGCCGAGGTGCCATATCTGGCGGGACACGAGTACTCAATCGCCGATATGGCGGTATTTCCCTGGATGCGCAATGCCGACAAACGTGGGATCAATCTGCCGGAATATCCGCACGCGCAACGATGGTTCGATGCGATCAACGCGCGGCCCGCCGTTGTCCGTGCGTTGCAGGTTTTGTCCGACGTCAACAACACGGCACCTCACGACGACAAATCTCGCGACATATTGTTCGGCAAAACGCAGTTCACGCGCCGCTGACCCGGGCCACCCGTTTCGGACCTTTGGGAAACGGGGTTGCTAGTTTGGGTATACGGAACCGTCTATCCGGTGCCCAATAATTGGGCACCGGGGTTGGTTCGGCATCGAAATAGTTCGACGATAGCTCAAGCGCAGCGCCCGCTGACATACCCCAAATACCTCCTAAGTTATTGAATTTATGACAATTAATATTTTTAAGCTGTGGCCGATATGCGGCTGTAAACGGGGGTCGATTTGCGGTAAAATTTTCGTCCTTTCTCGCAGCACTCAATGCGGGCGAATTTACGAAAAAGCGTCTGGTCGCATAAAAGAATTAGATTGCCAACAGGAGAAGCAGAGTAATGAAGCAAACGGCCGCTGTAGCACGCATTCCGGATACCCAGACGGCTCCGGACTACGTACAGCACAAAAAATTAATGGCCTGGGTGCGCGAAATCGCGCAACTTACCAAACCTGACGATATTTATTGGTGCGATGGTTCGCAGGCGGAATACGATCGCCTGTGTGGAGACATGGTCCGCAGCGGGACCTTGATTCGTCTGAATGCGGAGAAGCGTCCGAATTCGTTTCTTGCGCGCTCCGACCCCGACGATGTGGCGCGGATGGAAGACCGCACCTTCGTGTGCAGCAAGAGCAAGAACGAAGCCGGCCCCAACAACAACTGGATAGCGCCGGCCGAAATGAAGGCGACGCTGAACAAGCTGTTCGACGGTTGCATGCGCGGGCGCACCATGTACGTGATCCCGTTCAGCATGGGCCCGTTGGGATCGCATATTTCCCACATCGGCTTTGAATTGACGGACTCGCCTTACGTAGTGGCGAGCATGCGCATCATGACGCGCATGGGCCGCGACGTGCTTGACGTATTGGGAAACGACGGCTTCTTCGTGCCGTGTGTGCACTCAGTCGGCATGCCGCTGGCGGCGGGGCAAAAAGACATCCCGTGGCCCAGCAACAAAAAAGAGAAATGGATCGTCCACTTTCCGGAAGAGAAGTCGATCTGGTCGTTCGGCAGCGGCTACGGCGGCAACGCGCTGCTCGGTAAAAAATGCTTTGCTCTGCGCATTGCCTCGATCATGGCGCGCGAACAGGGCTGGCTGGCCGAACACATGCTGATCCTGGGCATCCAGCCGCCGAACGGCGAGAAGCAATACATCGCCGCAGCCTTTCCAAGCGCCTGCGGCAAGACCAACCTCGCCATGCTGATTCCACCCGCAGCCTTGCCCGGCTGGAAGGTGACGACGATAGGTGAAGACATTGCCTGGATCAAACCGGGCAAGGACGGCCGCCTTTACGCAATCAATCCGGAGTCCGGCGCGTTCGGCGTCGCTCCCGGCACTTCGATGGAGACCAACGCCAACTGCCTGGCCGCGCTCCACGCAAACGTCATATTCACGAACGTCGCGATGACGCCTGACGGCGATGTGTGGTGGGAAG
>CAZEAX010000417.1:0-4602 GCA_964510405.1 uncultured Streptomyces sp.
TGCATCCGCTCGTCTGCGCCGCGTTCAACGCCGACTTCGACGGCGACCAGATGGCCGTGCACGTGCCGTTGTCGCTCGAAGCGCAGCTCGAAGCGCGCACGCTGATGCTGTCGTCGAACAACATCCTGTCGCCCGCCAACGGCGAGCCGATCATCGTGCCGTCGCAGGACATCGTGCTGGGCCTCTACTACATCACGCGCGAGAAAATGGGCGCGCGCGGCGAAAACATGGCTTTCTCGAACGTAGCGGAAGTCTCGCGAGCGTACGAGTCGCGCCAGGTCGAAGTCAACGCCAAGATACTGGTTCGCATCAAGGAAATCGAGTTCGACGAAGCGGGCGAAAAACGCGAGAAGGTCACGCGCTACCAGACCACCGTCGGCCGTGCCTTGCTCTCGGAAATCCTGCCGCCGGGACTGCCGTTCGAGCTGATCAACAAATCCCTCAAGAAGAAGGAAATCTCGAAGCTGATCAACCACTCGTTCCGCCGCTGCGGACTGCGCGAAACCGTAATATTCGCCGACAAGTTGATGTACAGCGGCTTTACGATGGCGACGCGCGCGGGTATTTCGATCGCGGTCGACGACATGCTGGTGCCGACGCAGAAGGACTCCATCATTTCCGAAGCCGAAAAAGAGGTGCAGGAAATCGAGTCGCAGTACACGTCGGGCCTGGTTACCCAGGGCGAGCGTTATAACAAGGTCGTCGACATCTGGGGTCGCGCCGGCGACGTTGTGGCCAAGGCCATGATGGACCAGCTCGGGACCGAAGAAGTCGCGGCTTGGGACTACAAGAAGCAGGACTATCTGCCGCTGAAAGACAAGAAGGGCGCTGCGGTCACGCAGGAGTCTTTCAACTCAATCTACATGATGGCCGATTCGGGCGCGCGCGGTTCGGCCGCCCAGATCCGTCAGCTCGCCGGCATGCGCGGCCTGATGGCGAAGCCTGACGGTTCGATCATCGAAACTCCGATCACGGCGAATTTCCGCGAAGGCTTGAACGTGCTGCAGTACTTCATTTCGACGCACGGCGCGCGCAAAGGTCTCGCCGACACCGCGTTGAAGACCGCGAACTCGGGCTACCTCACGCGCCGTCTCGTCGACGTGACGCAGGATCTCGTGGTGACAGAAGAAGATTGCGGCACCTCGCAGGGTGTGGCGATGAAGGCACTGATCGAGGGCGGCGAAGTCGTCGAGTCCTTGCGCGAGCGCATTCTCGGCCGCGTGTGCACGACTGAAATCATCAATCCGGAAAGCGGCCAGATCATGTTCCCGGTCAACAGCCTGCTCGATGAAGATGCGGTCGAAGCTATCGAAGGCGTCGGTCTGGATGAAATCAAGGTGCGCACGCCGCTGACTTGCGAAACGCGTTATGGCTTGTGTGCCAAGTGCTACGGCCGCGATCTGGGCCGCGGCTCGATCGTGAACGTCGGCGAAGCGGTTGGCGTGATCGCCGCGCAGTCGATCGGCGAACCGGGTACGCAGTTGACGATGCGCACGTTCCATATCGGCGGCGCGGCATCGCGTACCGCGGTGGTGAGTCAGGTCGAGAGCAAATCGGCGGGTGTCGTGCGTTATTCGCCGGGCATGCGCTACGTGACCAATGCGCGCAACGAGTTGATCGCGATCTCCCGCAGCGGCGAAGTGCTGATACACGACGAGCACGGCCGCGAGCGCGAGCGTCACAAGGTCACTTACGGTGCGACACTGCTCGCGCGCGATGGCGAACAGGTCAAGGCGGGGCACGTGCTGGCGATGTGGGATCCGCATACGCGTCCCATCATTACCGAGTACGCGGGCCGCGTGCGCTTCGAGAACGTCGAGGAAGGCGTGACGGTCGCGAAGCAGACGGACGAGGTCACCGGTTTGTCTACGCTGGTCGTGGTCGACCCCAAACGGCGCGGCAGCGCGCAGGTCAAGGGGTTGCGCCCGCAGGTCAAGCTGCTCGATGCAAGCGGTCAGGAAGTCAAGATTGCGGGCTCGGACCAGTCGGTCAACATCACGTTCCAGATCGGTTGCATCATCACCGTGAAGGACGGCCAGGAAGTGTCGGTCGGTGAGGTGCTGGCGCGGATTCCGCAGGAAACCTCGAAGACTCGCGATATCACGGGTGGTCTGCCGCGCGTCGCGGAGCTCTTCGAAGCGCGCTCGCCGAAAGATGCGGGCTTGCTGGCGGAAATCACCGGCACGGTTTCGTTCGGCAAGGACACCAAGGGTAAACAGCGCCTGGTGATCACCGATCTCGACAGCGTGGCGCACGAGTACCTGATCCCGAAAGACAAGCACGTGATGGCGCACGACGGCCAGGTGGTGAACCGCGGCGAAGTCATCGTCGACGGTCCGGCCGATCCGCACGACATCCTGCGTCTGTTGGGGGTCGAGGCGCTCGCGCGATATATCTGCAACGAAGTGCAGGACGTTTATCGTCTGCAGGGTGTGAAAATCAACGACAAGCATATCGAAGTGATCGTGCGCCAGATGCTGCGCCGGGTCACCATCGTCGACGCGGGCGACACGCGCTTTATCGTGGGCGAGCAGCTCGAGCGCGCCGAAGTGCTGGACGAGAACGATCGCGTCACGGCGGAAGGCAAGAAGCCGGCAACTTACGACTTCATGCTGCTCGGTATCACGAAGGCGTCGCTGTCGACCGATTCGTTTATTTCGGCGGCTTCGTTCCAGGAAACCACCCGGGTGCTGACCGAGGCGGCGATCATGGGCAAGCGCGACGAATTGCGCGGCCTGAAAGAGAACGTGATCGTCGGTCGTCTGATTCCGGCGGGTACCGGACTCGCCTACCACAACACGCGCAAACGGCAGGTTGCGGCGGGCGAGCTGTTGCCGCTGACTGAGGGAGCGCCCGAAGAGGCGGCGCCGGCCGAAACCCGCGAGCAGGTTGCTTGACAGGGGTGCTGTAACCCTCTAAAATTTACAGTCTTTTTAGCTTGAAACCCAACTTGGACGGGACGGCATTGTTGCCGTCCCCTCCTTTTTTCAGGCGCTGGAAATAAGCGGTATTTTGATGAACGCAAATTCGCGGAACACAGCAGGAAGCAGATAACCGACCATGCCGACGATCAACCAGTTAGTGCGCAAGCCGCGCGTCATCCGCACCGTGAAGAGCAAGGTGCCGGCGCTCAAGAATTCGCCGCAAAAACGCGGGGTTTGCACGCGCGTCTATACGACGACCCCGAAAAAGCCGAATTCGGCGCTGCGCAAGGTCGCGCGCGTGCGCCTGACCAACGGCTTCGAAGTCACCAGCTATATCGGTGGCGAAGGCCACAACCTGCAGGAGCACTCGGTGGTGCTGATTCGCGGCGGCCGCGTCAAGGATCTTCCCGGCGTGCGCTACCACATCGTGCGCGGCAGCCTGGATACCGCGGGCGTCAAGGATCGCAAGCAAAGCCGCTCGAAGTACGGCGCTAAACGACCCAAAGCGGCTTAGTACCCAAGCGTCGCGTTAAAACAGAACTGAGCAGAATAGAGAAATCATATGCCACGTCGTAGAGAGATTCCGAAACGCGAGATCCTGCCGGATCCGAAGTACTCGAGCGTTGATGTCGCCAAATTCGTCAACGTGCTGATGCAGGCCGGCAAGAAATCGATCGCCGAGGGCATCATTTACAGCGCACTCGAGCAGATCAAGAAAAAGACGAGCAAGGACCCGCTGGAAGTCTTCACGACGGCAGTCAACAATGTCAAGCCGATGGTGGAAGTGAAAAGCCGCCGCGTCGGTGGCGCGAATTATCAGGTGCCCGTCGAAGTCCGCCCCATCCGCCGCACTGCGCTTGCCATGCGCTGGTTGCGCGACGCGGCGCGCAGCCGCGGTGAGAAATCCATGGGTGCGCGTCTGGCAGGGGAAATCGCGGAAGCGGCCGAGGGCCGCGGCGGCGCGATGAAAAAGCGCGAGGAAGTGCATCGTATGGCGGAAGCCAACAAGGCGTTCTCGCATTACCGGTTTTGATTGAGTAAATAGCTGTCAGCCCAAGGTTTTTCAATAGTGCCACGCAAAACACCCATCGAACGGTATCGGAATATCGGCATCAGTGCGCACATTGATGCGGGTAAAACCACGACCACCGAACGCGTGCTGTTCTACACCGGGGTTTCGCACAAAATGGGCGAAGTGCATGACGGCACCGCCGTGATGGACTGGATGGAGCAGGAGCAGGAGCGCGGCATTACGATAACGTCCGCCGCCACTACCTGTTTCTGGAAAGGGATGGACGGCAACTATCCCGAGCACCGCATCAACATTATCGATACGCCGGGTCACGTGGACTTCACAATTGAAGTCGAGCGCAGCCTGCGCGTGCTCGACGGCGCATGCATGGTGTATTGCGCGGTCGGCGGCGTACAGCCGCAGTCGGAAACCGTGTGGCGCCAGGCCGTCAAGTACGGCGTGCCGCGGCTCGCGTTCGTCAACAAGATGGACCGCCAGGGCGCGGATTTCTTCAAGGTCTACGACCAGATGAAATCGCGCCTGAAAGCCAATCCGGTCCCGATCCAGATCCCGATCGGCGCCGAAGAAAAATTCGAAGGCATCATCGACCTCGTGCGCATGAAGGCAATCTACTGGGACGATACCACCCAGGGCATGAAGTTCGAG
>CAZEAX010000418.1:0-4583 GCA_964510405.1 uncultured Streptomyces sp.
GTTCGAGCTCTACCGCCAGCTCTCCGGCGCCAACGCGCAGCACATTCCGTTCAAGGGCGGCGGCCCCTCGACGATTGCGCTGATCGGCGGGCACGTCGATTTCATCATCACCGGCCTGCCCGAATGCCTGCCGCACATCCGGTCCGGCAAGCTGCGCGCGCTCGCGGTGGCGGGTGCGGCGCGCCTGCCCGCGATTCCGGACATCGCGACGACCGCCGAGCTCGGCATGCCGAGCCTCGCGATCACGAGCTGGACGGGCCTCATGGTGCCCGCCGCGACGCCGAAGCACATCGTCGCGCGCATCAACGCCGAAGTCGTCAACGTGCTGAAGCAGACCGACACCGCGGAGCGCGTGCGCGAGCAGGGCTTCGACGTCGTCGCGAATTCACCCGCGGAGGCCCAGGCGTTCATGGCGTCCGAAGTCGAGCGCTGGGGCAGACTCGTGCGCGAGGCGAACATCAAGGCCGATTGACTATATGATCGTGCCGTTTCGCATTTTCCATTTCCGACCTTGGCCGCCTATGACCATGCCCGAATTGAAAGTACTCCGTCATGCCGTCCTCATCGGTGCGGTGTTCGCGTCTTGCGCGGGCCCCGCACCCGCGCAATCGACCGCCGCTTATCCGATGAAGCCGGTCCGCTTCATCGTGCCGTTCCCCGCGGGTTCCGGCACCGACATCATCGCGCGCCTCGTCGCGGTCAGGTTGAGCGAGAGCCTCAAGCAGCAGGTCGTGATCGACAATCGCCCGGGTGCGAGCACCATCATCGGCACCGACCTCGTCGCCAAAGCGCCGCCCGACGGCTACACGATCATCATCGCGTCGAACAATCACGCGATCAACCCGGCGCTGTTCGCGAAGCTGCCGTTCGATCCGGTGAAAGATTTCGCGGCGGTCGGCGAACTCGCGCTGCTGCCGTTCATCCTCGTCGTGCATCCCTCGATTCCGGTCAAAAGCGTGAAGGACCTCATCGCGCTTGCCAAGGCGAATCCGGGGAAACTCACTTACGCGTCGACCGGCAACGGCACGCCGCCGCACGTCGCCGGGGAATTGCTGAAGCAGATCGCGAAAATCGACATCGTCCACGTCCCGTACAAAGGCAGCGCCGCCGCGCTGACCGACGTGGTCGCCGGCCAGGTGCCGTTCATGTTCGTCAACACGCTGTCGTCGATCCAGTACGTGCGCGCCGGCCGCCTGCGCGCGATCGCGGTCGGCACGAAGCAACGCATTTCGATCATGCCCGAGCTGCCGACGCTGATCGAATCCGGCGTGCCGGATTTCGACGTCGCGCTGTGGGCGGGCGTGCTCACGACGGCGGGCACGCCGCCCGAGATCATCGCGAAATTGAATCGCGAGATCGTCGCCGTGCTCGCGCAACCCGACGTCAAGGCAAAGCTCGCCGCTGAAGGCGCCGAAGTGATGCCAGGCACGCCCGAAGAATTCGGTGCGCTGATCGTGTCGGAGATCGACCGCCTCGGCAAGATCGCCCGCGCGGCGAAAATGCGGGTGGATTAGTACTGGATGATTCACACTCCCTCCTCCACGTAAGTGGGGGAGGGCCGGGGTGGGGGCGCCCCCATCCTGACCTTCCCCCGCGTGCGGAGGAAGGAATTACAAAACTTAAGGATTGCACATGAAACCGCAAACCAAAACCCAACCCGATTTCACGCCCGCCGCCGTCGTCGCCAACAGCAGCGCGCGCGCCGCCGAAGCGCTTGGCGCATTCTCCACCGGCCTCGCGTTCAGGGATCTGCCGGCGGCCGCGATCGAGGCAGCGAAGCGCTCGATCCTCGACACGCTCGCGGTCAGCGTCGCGGGTACGCGCTCGCGCACCGGGCAAAGCGCGATCAACGCGTTCGCGGCCAATGGCGCCGGCGGTGCGGCGACCGTGATGGGCACGAAATTGACGGCGCATCCTTCGCTCGCCGCGCTCATCAACGGCACGCTCGGCCACGCGCTCGATTTCGACGACGTGTGGGCCGACGACGACGGCGTCGTCGCGTGGCGCGGGCATCCGTCGGTGTGCGTGCTGCCGGCCGTGCTCGCGGCCGGCGAATCAGAAGGCTGCGACGGCGCGACTGCGCTCCTCGCGTACATCATAGGCGTCGAGATCGCGGGCAAACTCGGCACCGTGTTCGGCCCGCATCTCGGCCGCGCGGGTTTTCATCCGACCGCGATCGTCGGCACGCTGGGCGCCGCCGCCGCGGTCGCGCGCGTGATCAAGCTGGATGCGAAGCGCGTGCCGGTGATGCTGAGCATCGCGGCCACCGAAGCGTCGGGCCTCGCGCGCAACTTCGGCACCGACACCAAGCCCTTCCACGCGGGGATAGCGGCGCAGGGCGGCGTGCAGGCCGCGCTGCTCGCGCGCGAAGGCTTCGGCGCGAATCCCGAAGCCGTGACGGATTTCATCCGCATTCACAGCGGCCCCGGCGAAAAGGAAACGCTCGCCGTGCTCGCGACGCTCGGCAAGGTTTGGGACATCGTGGCGCCGGGCTTGAGCATCAAGAAATATCCGTGCTGCCGGTTCGGCCACCTGCCGCTCGACGCAACGTTGATGCTGCTCGCGCAGGAGCGCTTCACCGCGGCGGACGTCGAGACGTTCACCATCCGCATCCAGCCCGGCGCCGACACCGCGCTCATCTACAAGGAACCGGACACGGGCCTCGAAGGCAAGTTCAGCATGGAATACGCATTGGGTGCCGCGCTGCTCGACGGCAGCGTCACGCTGGCGTCGTTCACCGATGAGATGGTGCGGCGGCCCGCGGTGCGCGCAATCATGAAGCGCGTGCGCACCGAATACAAAACCGAGCCGGGCGCCGAAGCGGTCGCGCGCACGTCACGCGGCGAGTATCGCGCGGCTGCGAGCGTCGTGCGCGGCGATCCCGCCAACCCGCTGACGTGGGATGAGTTGCTGCAAAAAGCTTATCAATGCCTCGACGGCATCGTCGCCGCCGAACGCATCGACAAGATTGTCGACGCCGTCGAGCGGCTCGAACAGTTGCCGGATATCCGCGTGTTGAGCGAGCTGCTGCGCAGCCAGCTTTAGCATCCATCTTGCGCGAGCGAGATGCTCAACGTTTCCTTCCCTCTTGTTGCCCCCATCCTCAATCCTTCCCCCGTTGCCCCCATCTCTAACTCTTCCCCCGCAAGCGAGGGAAGAGAACGTTTAGCACCGCGCTGTTGCACGTTGAACGCTAAAAATGGCGAGGGAAGGAAGCGTTGAGCATTTCGCGACTGCGAAATGGGTGCTAAAACTGGCGAGGGAGGGAATGAGGTTTCTTCTTGGTTCTTTATCCCTGCTCTACCGGAACCACAGCTGGTGGCCGATGACCGCCTGGTACAAGCACATCACCGCCTCGATCCCCAGCACGAGGAACGTGAGGCCCGCGCCCGCGACGCGGCCGAACATGAACTGCGAGGTGAACGAGAGCGCGTAGCCGTGCAGCAGCCGCGCGACGAGCAGCGCGATCCCGAGCGCGTGCAGCACGTAGATCGAGTAGTGGCTCATCTCGAGCAGCCCCATCAGCACGAGCGCCAGCGGCACGTATTCCGCGAAATTGGCGTGCGCGCGTATGAGGCGCGTCATGCCCATGCTGCCGCCGTCGCCGAGCGCGATCTTCTCGCGGCCGCGGCCGCGGATGACGCGCACACTCAACACCAGGAACCACAGCACGAGCAGGCCGGCGTATAAAGGCGTGACTATCATGATTGCTATCCCTCCTTCAAAATCGTTTTTTGACTGCGGTATGCCAACGGCGTTCAAACGGGCGTCATTATTGTGCCCGAATTGAAGGCTGCGCAGCTGCAATAAATAACCGCCGCTGCGTGCCGGCGGGAAAGGGGAACTGCCGGGATGGGACTAGTCGCCCGACGCCTGCTCGCCGGAAAAGTCGATCGCCCGCGGGGCGGGTTTGGCAATCGCCTGCGTTTGCGGCGTGGCGGGGGATACTCCGGTGGCAACGGCTTTCGGCAGCGCATCCGAATCCGCCGCGATGACCGGCGTCTTGTCCGCGCACACGGATTCCTTGGTCAGCACGTTGAAGACCTTGCAGTCCTTGCCGGTGGCCTGCGACAGCACGTGGTCCGTGATCGTCTTGTTAGACGCGGCGTAACTCGCGCCGTCGCCCGCGAGCTTCACGCGTTCGATTTGGGCGACGATCTGCACCGCCGTCGTGTTGGTGCCCAGCAGCGCGAGCATCGGCGCGCACGCCGAAAGGCCGAGTGCGGCGCACAGCAGACAAACGAGGCGGAAGGAGGCAGGCATGGTGACGTATCTTACGCAATCGGCATGCCAGTGTCGCAGGAGATTGAAATCATGCGTGTCCGCCCGGATTGCGCGGGAACGGGCATGGCAACCCCGCCGTGGAAGCCCCACGGCAGTGCGTGCGCGGCCGGTATTGGTGCATCACACATGGCGCCTATTCCACCAGAGGGCTGGATGGGCAGTATTGCTCTAGATCAAAAAAATGGACGATCCCACGGGGTGATGACCATTTTTCTCGCCTTAAAGCGGCGGTTAAAGCCTGATTCCCCGGTGGCAGACCAGGGGCTGGTCACTTTCCCTTGCGTCGCCAAGAGAAGAGT
>CAZEAX010000419.1:0-4583 GCA_964510405.1 uncultured Streptomyces sp.
TGTCGGATGCCAGCCTTTTTCGTAATGATGCATGTTAGCGCCGCGGCCCAGGCGCGCGCCGGTTTCAAAACCTGCGACGTGTGCCGCGAGAAGGCCGCGGCCGTTGCCGCCAAAAGCTTCGCCCGCGGCCAGCAATGCCGGCAGCATGGTGGCCGATGCGTGGCCGAACATCGTATTGGTTGCGTTGTCGTAATCCAGCGCGTGCGCAGCGGTGCCGTTCACGAGCGCGGCATCCAGGCAGCCCACGCGACGGGTGCCGCCGAATATCAGGCTGGGCCCGGCCGCCGGTCCTACCATGACTTCTTCGACTATGCGCGGTGCATCTTCACGCGCTCCCGCGAGGGTGACGCCGATGGTATCCAGCAGCCCGACTTTGCTCCACGCCAGAGCTTCCGCCGGCAGCGCTTCGGCGCGCATCGCAACGATGCGCCGGGCGAGTTCGCGCGCGATGCTCATGCGCGGAGGCGGCGGTGATTGGCGGGTTTCATTCGGGGAGACTATAATTTTCGGCCTCGCAACAATCAATTCTAACCCAGCGGAGAGAACGGCATGAACAAGCCGGCCGAAAAAATTCTGGAACGGGCAGTCGATGGCATACAGCGGAAGCTCACGGATTATGCGCGCGGGCTGCGCTACGAAGATCTGCCGGCTGACGTTGTCCATATCGCGAAGGTGCGCGTGATCGACACGCTGGGCTCGCTGATCGGCGGCTTTTTCGCCGAACCGTGCCGCATCGCGCGCGACGTAGCGGCGGCGATGCCCAGCGTCGAAGGTGCGACCGTGCTCGGCACGCGCATGAAAACTTCGCCCGAAATGGCCGCCTACGTGAACGCCGCGACGGCGCGCTATGTGGAGATGAACGACATTTATCACTGGCCCGGTGCTTTCGGCGGACATCCAAGCGACGTGTTAACACCGGTGCTGGCGGCGGGGGAGCATGCTCGCGCAAGCGGGCGCGATTTCATTACCGGCGTCGTGCTCGCCTACGAGGTGTATCAGAGCTTTTCCGACGTGTTCAAAAATGCCGGGATGGGGTTCGATCACACCAATTTTTGTACGCTCGGCAGCGCCGTCGGCGCCGGCAAGCTGTTCGGGTTATCGTCCGCGCAGTTATCGCATTGCGTTTCGATGGCTGCGGTGCCCAACGTGATCCTGCGCCAGGTGCGCGCTGACCATTATTCGATGTACAAGGCGATGGCTTCGGGACACGCGGGACGCGCGGGCGTATTTGCGGCGATACTCGCGCGCGCCGGAATGGAAGGGCCGCATTTGCCGTTCGAGGGGAAAGCGGGCTGGCGCGATCACATTGCGCGCGATCGTTTCGAACTGACGCTCGGCGGTTACGGTACGCCATTCAAGATACAACATGCACTGATCAAGCCGCGCGCGTGTTGCGGGACCACGATCTCGTCGGTGCTCGCCGCCGAGAAGATTTCTCCGCTGCGCGATCTTTCGGCAATCGACAAGATCACAGTCGAAGTCTACAAGAAGGCGAAAGAGCGCGTGGGTACCGGCGAGCACCGCTGGAACCCCGATACGCGCGAGACCGCCGACCACAGTATTCCGTACGTCGTCGCGGCGACGTTGATGGACGGCACGGTGACGCCGCGCTCGTTCAACGACGCGCATCTGTGGAATCCCGCGCTGCGTGCGCTGATACACAAGATCGAGGTGGTCGAGAACGAGGAATTCACCAGGGCCTATATCCGGTTGCCGGTCGAGCACCATACGCGCGTGACGGTCGCAATGACCAACGGCGAAAAGCTGGTTGGTGCGGCGGGCGGCGCCAAGGACGAATTGTCGGCGCCCAAGTCCGATGAAGAAGTGGCGGACAAATTTCGGGTGCTATGCGAGGATGCGCTCGGCGTGCGCCGGGTCGATCAATTGCTCGCGCAATTGTGGAAGCTCGATCAACTCGACGACGTTGCAGAGATTCCGCCGGGATTCGTCATCGCTTGACGCGCATCCCATCGCCAGGCCCGGTTTCAGAGGGCGCCATAAGAAGGCCATGCGTTTACCGGCGGTGCCGGCTCATTCATCGCGTATTCCCTCATCGGTGACTAGTTTGCCCAGACTGGCCATTTCGGACTTTATCGTCGAGGCGAATTCTTCCGGTGAACTGCCGACCGCTTCCGAACCGGCCTTGAACAGACGCTCTTTTACGTCGGGGTCTCGCAGTACGCGCACGATATTTTCGTGCAGGCGGTTGATGATTGCCGCCGGCGTCCGGGCGGGCGCGAACACGCCAAAGGCGGCGACCAGGCTGTAGCCGGGCACGCCGGCCGCAGCCACCGTCGGCAATCCGGGGGCCAGTGCCGAGGGTTGCGCGCTCGTCACCGCGAGTGCGCGCAGACGGCCCGACTGGACATGCTGCGCGACTGCGCTGGCGCTGCCGAACATGAGCTGGACCTGACCGCTGATGAGATCGTTGATTGCGGGAGCCGCGCCTTTGTAAGGGATGCGCGTGATGCTGACATGCGCCATCGACTTGAAAAGCTCGGCGGCGAGATGGTTGGAAGTGCCGGCGTTGCCGGTCGCGCAATTAAGCTCGCCCGGCTTGGACGTGGCCAGCGCGATCAATTGCTTTACGGATGTCACCGGCACGGAAGGATGCACCACGAGTATGTTGGGCGTGCTGACGGCGAGCGAGATCGGCGCGAAATCGCGCACGGGGTCGTACGGCACGTGGCTGCGCATATAAGGCAGCAGCCACAACGCGCTGCCGTTCAGATGCAGGGTGTAGCCGTCGGGCGCGGCTTTGGCCACGAATTCGGCTGCGATCACGCCGCCTTCGCGGCCGTCGACGACCACTTGCTGGCCGAGCGAGTTGGAGAGGCCCTGCGCGATCATGCGAGCGGCGAAATTGCTCGTCCCTGCAATGCCGGAAATCACGAGGCGGATGGGTTTGCTCGGATAGTTTTGCGCAACGGCGTTGGTGACGCATGAGAGCAATGCTGCCGCGACGAGACTGGATTTGAGTAACGAGCTATGCATGATCTTCCTGCGGGAAATTCAGTGACCGACGATATCGGAACCGGGGCCGAGAAACTGCCGGATCAACTTGATGGTTTCGCGCGCGAGCTTCGTGACCGGCCGCTGCAGCGACACTGCGACTTTCAGCGAGCGCTTGAGCCGCGGGCTTACGATGTCGTTCAATTGCAGCCGCCGCGAAAATCCGGTGCGTTGCAGCGAGAACTCCGGCAGGATCGTGCAGCCGTGGCCGAGCTGCACGAGTTCGAGGATGAACGACGCGCCGTCGATCTGCATCGCTACGTTCAGCTTGATCCCGGCTTTCGCGGCTTCGGTTTCCACCAGCGTGCGGATGGTGTGCGGATGGCTCGGCAGGATCAGCGGGAAACGGTCGAGTTCCCTGAAGGGCACCGGCTTGCCGCGCGCGAGTTTGGTGCGCGAAGCCAGTGAGAACAGCGACAACTCATGCGTCATGAGCGGCGTGATTTCGAGCAAAGGCGAAACCGGCGGATCGTACAGGATGCCGATGTCGATGCGGCCCATCAGCAGCCACTCGTGGATGAAGCGGCTTTTGCCTTCGATGATTTCGAGCGAGGCGCGCGGAAAGCGCTCGCGGAATGTCGTGACGAGGCCCGCCGACAGCGCTTTGCCGGTAATCTGCGGCGTAGCGATCACGACCTTGCCGACGGGAAAATCCTTCGCGCTGTCGAGGGCGTCGCGCGCGCGCGCCACCTGCTCGATGATGCTCTTTGCGTGCTGCAGGAGCAGCGAACCTTCATGGGTCAAAATGATGCCGCGTCCGTTGCGCGTGAAGAGCGTCTGGCGCAGTTCGACTTCCAGCCGGCGAACCTGCTTGCTCAAGGCCGGCTGGGCGACGTGCAGAAGCGTCGCCGCGCGCGTAAAGCTGCCGGTTTCGGCGACGTGCACGAAATACTCGAGTTGCTTTAAATCCATGGCCACCGCGTCAGATATTCCAGATAGGCATAACAGCTAGTGTAACGGGACCGCCCGCGCGGCCCGGGAATTGTCTATCATTCGTCTGCCGTCGACAAGTTGGTCGCCGGAATGGAGGATATGAATATCGTCAAGCGGGTCGCAGGACGTTGCGCGTGCGCGCTTGCGCTGTGGTCGGCGTGCACGCCGTTCGCCGCTGCGCAGTCATATCCCAATAAGCCGTTGCACATCGTTACGTCGGAGCCGGGCGGCGGCAACGATTTTGCGGCGCGTATGATCGCGCAAGCGCTGAGCGTCGGTGTGGGCCAGCAGGTTATCGTCGACAATCATGGCGGCGCGAGCGGTGCAATTGCGGGCGAAATGGTCGCCAGGGCGGCGCCCGACGGCTATACGCTGCTGTTGTACGGCAGCAATATCTGGCTGCTCCCTTTCCTGCGCAACAACGTGCCGTACGACCCGGTGCGCGATCTGGCCCCGATTACGCTGGCGGTGAGGGCGCCCAACATACTGGTCGTGCATCCGGCGCTGCCGGTGACATCGGCGCAGGAACTGATTGCACTGGCGCGCAAGCGTCCGGGTGCGCTGAATTACGGCACCGGTGCGATCGGCTCGTCGAGCCAGATTGCGACCGAGTTGTTCAAGGCGATGGGCAAGCTCAA
>CAZEAX010000420.1:0-4557 GCA_964510405.1 uncultured Streptomyces sp.
CCACGCGCAGACCGTGGCGCCGCCATATACGGCGCCCAATGCCGCAGCGCTGTTGCCGTCGATGAAAATCTTGTTGCCGACGTTGTCGGCGCGCTTGACCTTGAGCCCGATGGGGCCGCCCAGATGCTGCTGCGCGTAATCACGCCCGAGCCGCAGCGCTTTCACGTTCGATTGCAGCAGGGCTTCCTTGCCCTTGTACTGCTCCGAGAACAGGCGTTCGATTTCGTTCGGATCGATGTCGAGCAGCGCGGACAGCGCGCCGACGTAGACGATGTTCTTGAACAACTGGCGCTGGCGCGGATCGGTATAGGTCGTATTGCAGATCTCGGTCAACGGCATGCCGATCACGTTGATGTCGGAGCGGAATTTGGATTGCGGCAGCGGCTTGGTGTTGTCGTAGAAGAGGTAGCCGCCTTCTTCGATTTCCTTGATGTCGGCGTCCCATGTTTGCGGGTTCATCGCGACCATCAGGTCGACGCCGCCGCGCCGGCCCTGATATCCGCTTTCCGTGACGCGCACCTCGTACCACGTTGGAAGCCCCTGAATGTTCGACGGGAAAATGTTGCGCGGCGCCACCGGCACACCCATGCGCAGGATCGAGCGCGCGAAGAGTTCGTTCGCCGATGCCGAGCCGGAGCCGTTGACGTTCGCGAATTTGATTACGAAATCGTTGACTGCAGTTATCTGTTTCATCGCGTCCTCAGGCGGCTTTGCGTTGCGGTTTGTTGCGGCAACCGGGGCCGGCGTGCGTCATTTCGAGTAGGAATTTCTGCATGTCCCATGCGCCGGTCGGGCAGCGTTCGGCGCAGAGGCCGCAGTGCAGGCACACGTCCTCGTCCTTTGCCATGATGCGGCCGGTTTTGAGGGTGGTGGACACATAGATGTCCTGCGTCAGGTTGACAGCGGGCGCTTTCAGGCGAGCGCGCAATTCCTTTTCTTCGCCATCCTCGGTGAAAGTGATGCAATCCATCGGGCAGATGTCGACGCAGGCGTCGCACTCGATGCACAGCTTCTCGCTGAACACGGTCTGCGCGTCGCAGTTCAGGCAGCGCTCCGCCTCGCTGAACGCGAGCTTCGGATCAAAACCGAGTTCGACTTCGACCTTGATGTTCTTCAACGCGATTTTCTGGTCCTTCAGCGGCACCTTGAAACGCTGATCGTTCGAGATTGCGTTGTCGTAACTCCACTCGTGGATACCCATTTTTTGCGACATCAGGTGCACCATCGGCGCCGGGCGCTCCGTCATGTCTTCGCCGTTGCACAGCTTGTCGATTGAGATCGCGGCTTCGTGACCGTGGGCGACCGCCCAGATGATGTTCTTCGGGCCGAATGCCGAGTCGCCGCCGAAGAACACGTTGGGAATCGTCGATTGCATCGTGACCTTGTCGACGACAGGCATGCCCCACTTGTCGAATTCGAGCCCGATGTCGCGCTCGATCCACGGGAAAGCGTTCTCCTGACCGACGGCAACCAGCACGTCGTCGCATTCGAGATGCTGGTCGGGTTCGCCGGTCGGCACCAGGTTGCGGCGGCCTTTTGCGTCGTACTCGGCCTTCACTTTTTCGAAGACCATGCCGGTCAACCTGCCGTTGTCGTGCTTGAACGATTTGGGCACGAGGTAATTGAGGATGGGAATGCCTTCGTGCTGCGCGTCTTCTTTTTCCCACGGGCTCGCTTTCATTTCCTCGAAGCCAGAGCGGACGATCACCTTGACGTCTTCGCCCCCCAGACGCTTGCTTGACCGGCAGCAGTCCATCGCGGTATTGCCGCCGCCCAACACGATCACGCGTTTGCCGATTTTGTCGATGTGACCGAACGACACGCTGGACAGCCAGTCGATGCCGATGTGGATGTGCTTTGCCGCTTCCTTGCGGCCGGGGATTTCAAGGTCGCGCCCGCGCGGTGCGCCGGTGCCGATGAATATCGCGTCGTACTTTTCGGCGAGCACGGCCTTCAGACTGTCGACATGTTTGCCGCCGCGGAATTCGACGCCGATGTTAAGTATGTAATTCACCTCTTCGTCGATCACCGATTCAGGCAGACGGAATTTCGGGATCTGTGTGCGGATCATGCCGCCCGCCTGTTTGTCGCCGTCGAATATGGTGACTTCGTAACCGTGCGGCGCAAGATCGCGGGCGACGGTGAGCGAGGCGGGGCCGGCGCCGATCAGTGCGATGCGCTTGCCGTTTTTTTTCGGCGGCGCTTTCGGCAGCCGCGCAGTGATGTCGTCTTTGTAGTCGGCCGCGACGCGCTTCAAGCGGCAGATCGCGACCGGTTCCGGTTTCTCGCCGTTGTTCTCTTCGACGCGGCCGCGGCGGCATGCCGGTTCGCAGGGGCGATCGCAGGTGCGACCGAGGATGCCGGGAAATACGTTCGATTCCCAGTTGACCATGTATGCATCGCTGTAGCGGCCGGCGGCGATCAAACGGATGTATTCGGGAACCGGCGTGTGGGCGGGACACGCCCATTGGCAATCGACAACTTTGTGAAAATAGTCGGGATGATGAATATCGGTCGGCTTCAAAAACGTCTCCTCGTTACGCCTTATCGTTCTTCGCTGCTCAGCAATTGGTAATAAGACGTAAAACGCATGAGCCGTGAAACGGGTGCATGGCGACTATATCGGGTGGCCAATAGTTTACGCTTGTGGATAGCTGCTGAAAAGCACTGCAATTTCAAGCACTAGTGATAAAAGTGCTGGCGGCGTGCCGGCAATTGTGCTGGGCGCCGGCCGGCGCCGGGGCATCGCGCCGACACGTTGCCCGCAGCGGTCGAGGTAAATCTCTAATTTACAAATGAAAAAGGCAAACTAATCCGCCCCTCGCGCCGATAGGGGTTTAAAATAGGCAGTCATCCTGATATTGAAGGTCAAGCATGAAACCAAAAATCACCGTCGCGTGGGAACATCTGGGCACGGTCGGCGGCACTCGCTACGACTCATCGAAATGGACCGAAGACCGCTCCACGCTGTGGGTCACCTTGTGGTCCGACCAGTTGAAGCGCGTCAGCAGCGGCGTCTATCGTTACACGCTGTGCGAAGACAAGGACCTTGAGCGTTCGACCGGAGCGCGCCATCATGCAAACGTGAGCGAGGCCATCGAACGCGGTGTGCCGGTGCGCGGATTTCTGGTGTGGCCGAAAAAAGAGCAGACCGCACAGGGTCATCGCGGCGTCGAAGATGCGGATCCGAAGCGCCAGTATGAGATCGAAGTCGAAAGCCGCGACGGCAACGTCGTCGTCGCGCTCGCCAAGGGCATGTAGTCCGGCAATGTAGTTACTTCGGCGCCCATCGCACCCGCGCTTCCGCGGTTTGCTTGTCCCGCCTGTTGCCCGTGGGACGAAGCCAGGCGAGTTCTCTGCAATGCAATCTCGCAGCCGATCGCAGGCACGGGAATTGCAATCGCATGCTTGCATGCGCGACTTTCAACGCACACCCACGTGGATATCCGACGGCATTTCGGCGGCGTGTCGATGCGTCGACGGTTCACAGCGGTGGGCGACATGATGCGCGCCGCCAACGATATCGAAGATTTGCAACGCGGCATCCAGCTCGCATTTGCGGTGCCCGAAACTCACGTGGCGAGCGCGATCGGTTATCTGGTCGGCGACGGACCGGCCGACGCGCAGTTTTCCGACGAGATTCCCGCGATGTTCGAAACGCTCGCTACCCCGCAGGGCTGGGCATTGTGCGCGGACTTGTTGAAGATCAGGCTCGAATTGCGCGCGAGCAAGCTGCGCCAGACCCGCGATGTTGAAGGTTTTTACAAGCTGCTGAAACGCGGCCGGCGGGTAAGTTGAAGGCGGGACGAACGGATCAAAACGGAAACCGGGTCCGGCAATCAATCTGCTATACGGCTTTGCGCTTGCGCGCGGATTTTCGCGGCGCCGGAGTTTTTGCGGACGATGGCCGCGGCTCGATGACGAGCTCGGGCCCGCGCAGAAATACCTGGACTTTCAATTCGAGAAAGCCGTGGCGCAAGCCGTCGAACTCGCGCTTGGGGTCGGTGACATAGTCGCCGATTTGCTTGAAGTCGAGCACTGCGACGTGATCGGTGCGGATATTCCGGATTCGCACCTGCTGGTCTTCGACTTCCTGCACGAGCCAGTCGTCATCCATGATCCTCAATTCGGTCACGCCGCGAAAGCGCCGCGCGGGCGGCCGCAGCCTGACACGGTGGTGGATGCACTTCGCCAGTTTTGTTTTGGTGACTGCCATGGGCTAACGCAAACGTGCGCGCAATTACGGAGTTTCGCCCTCGGCCGGTGGGGGGGCGACAGGGGCATCCGGAGTGGTTTGCGGCTCGGCGGGATTCTCGGCGAGCTTGCGCAGGCGTTTTTCCTCTTTCTTTTTCTTCTTCGCCAGCTCTTTCTGACGCTTTTCAAACTGATAGTTGGGTTTGGCCAATGGTTTGTCCTTATGTAAGGGAGTTTGGCAATTATGCGCCCCCCGGCGGCGGTTGGGGAGCAAAATCGGCAGTTACAGGTTGCGATAGCAGACGTTCAAGTTGCCGGGCAAATGCCTGGCGGTCGCCGTGGTTGAGCGGCGGAGGTCCGCCG
>CAZEAX010000421.1:0-4528 GCA_964510405.1 uncultured Streptomyces sp.
CGCGAATCCCGAGAGCCAGGCATAGGCGAGTGCAGTCAACAATCCGGCGCCGGCGGCGGCCTTGCGCGCGGGCAACCGCAAGGTCAGGCGCGAACTGCGCCGCCATAATGCGTAAACCAGCGCGAACGCGAGCCCTGAGAGCATCGTTACGTGAAGTCCGGATATGCTGATCAGATGATTAACCCCTGTGCGCGTGAATACCTGCCACTGCGCCTGGCCGATCGCGCGCTGGTCGCCGACCGCGAGTGCGGTCAGCACGCCCGCGTACGGCGCGTCGCCGAGTGCAACCTGGATACGCGCGCGCACCGCTTCGCGCACGCGTTCTATTCCATATTGCGGCCGCAGCACCAGTGCCGCAATGCGCCGGTTGCCGGGACCGGCGCGCACGTAGCCCGTCGCGCGGATATCGCGTTCGAGCAGCCACGCTTCATAATCGAAGCCGTGCGGATTGAGCATGCCGTGCGGGCGGCGCAGCCGCACCGTCAGTTGCCACCGCTCGCCCGCGCGCAATTCCGGCAGCGTCGCGCGCTGTCCGCCGCGCTCCGGCGTGCCCCACCACGACAACGCGATATGCGCCGGCGCCGCCGCCTGCGGCGTCAGCACGCGCTCGACGTCGAACTCGAAACGCACACTGCGCTCGTACGCCTGCGGCATCGCCGCGATCACGCCGACCACCTGGATATTTTCGCCTTCCCACGCGATTGGCAGTTCATCCGCGAGGCGCACCTGCGCCAGCCAAGCGGCCCACATCGCGCCGCAGGCCGCACAGCACGCGGCCGCAGCGATATTCCGCGCGATCTCCCAAACCGGCGTATGGATGCGCGCCGCCGCCAGCACCGCGAACGCGAGCGGCGCCGCGAACCAGACCCCGTGCACGGACGGTAGTTGGGGCTGCTGCTGCAACCACCACACGCCGGCTGCGAAGCCCATCACATAGAGGCGCATGAACGTTACACCGGTTGTCGATGTCAACAGGTATAACGCACGAAACAGCCGCCGAACCGCTACAACTTTGGTCATAGTCGAACAAAGTTGTTCCGCCTAAATGAAATCGATCGGCCAGAGCTTCCCTAGGTAGAATATTGCCATCCCATGCCCCGCAAGCTGCTGAAAAAATATCTGCCAAGCCACGCGACGGTCAGCGAGAACCGCCACATCGCGCGTTTCGGCTCGCTGCTGACTCATCACAACCTGTGGCATCTTCACCGCCGCTCCGTGGCCGGTGGCGTCGCGGGCGTGCAGGTGGGCGGCCTTATCCCGGGCAGCAATCCCGTTCAATTTACCGCGGCAGCCTTGCTCGCCGTCGGATTTCGCGTCAATCTGCCGATCGCCGTGATCGTCACGCTCTACTCCAATCCGTTCACGATCGTGCCGCTCTACTATCTCGCGTTCAAGCTCGGGCAATTGGTCGTGATGGACAGCAGCGCCACCATGCCGGACCTCGCCTTTCACCTCGAAGGCAAAGGTTTCCGCGAATGGTTGCCCGCCGCACTCGAATGGCTGACGTCGGTCGGCAAGCCGTTGTTGATCGGCCTGCCGCTGCTCGCCGTGCTGCTGGCCGCCATCAGTTACCCGCTGGTGCGCGTCGGCTGGCGCTGCTACGTGATCCAGGCGTGGCGGCGGCGTAAAATGAGACCCGCCAAGGCCGCATGAAAATCATGACCGCACCCCGTTACTGGAAACAAGCGACGCGCGAACTCGCTGCAGGCGATCCCGTGATGCGCAAGCTCGTCGCGCAATCCAAGGGACTGGCGTTGCGCTCGCGCGGCGATGCGTTCAATACCCTCGCGCGCTCGATCGTCGGCCAGCAGATTTCAGTCAAGGCCGCGCAAAGCGTGTGGAACAGGCTGGTAGCCGCCGTGCCGGAGATGCATCCTGAAGTCGTACGCAACCACGACGCCGATGCATTGCGCGCATGCGGTCTGTCGCGCGGCAAAGTCGTCTACCTGCACGACCTTGCCCATCATTTCGCCGAAGGCAAGTTAAGCGTCGATCGCTGGCAGCACATGAGTGACGACGAACTGATCGCGGAACTCACGCAGGTGCGCGGCATCGGCCGCTGGACCGCGGAGATGTTCCTGATTTTTTATATGATGCGCCCGGACGTGCTGCCGCTCGACGATATCGGCCTGCAAAACGCGGTGAGCCGGCTTTACTACAAAGGCAGGCCGTTAACCCGCAAACAGCTCGTTACGTTCGCCAAGCGCTGGCGGCCGTGGCGCTCGGTCGCCACGTGGTACATGTGGCGCAGCCTCGACCCCGTGCCGGTCGAGTATTAGAAATCACTAATCGCTTTTGACGCCAAGCTCCCTGATGAGCTTGCCCCACTTGGCGATTTCCGTTTTGATGTAGACGGCAAACTGCTCGGGAGTGTCGCTCGCGACGTCGGCGCCCTGGTCCGCGAACTTCGCTTTGATCTCGGGCAATGCGAGCACTTTCACAATTTCGGCGTGCAGTTTCCCGATAATTTCCTTAGGCACGGCCGCCGGCGTCAGGACGCCCCACCACGACACCACGTCGAAATCGGGATAACCCGATTCGGCGACAGTCGGAATGTCCGGCATCGACGGCGAGCGTTTGAGGCTGGTCACCGCGACCATGCGCAGCCTGCCGCCCTTCACGAACGGCTGCGCCGAAATCGGCGACGTGAAATAGAGTTGCGCCTGTCCGGCTACCACGTCGGTCAATGCGGGCGCCGCACCTTTGTACGGAATGTGCACCATCTCGATATGGGCGACGCGCTTGAAAAGCTCGGCGGCGAGATGCCCCGCGCTGCCGCTGCCCGACGATGCGTAGTTGATCGAGCCCGGTTTCGCTTTCGCCAGCGCGACCAGATCTTTTATGGTTTTGACTGGAAAGGATGGATGCACGACGAGCAGATTCGGGGTCGTCGCAACCAGTGTGACAGGCGCGAGATCTTTAACCGGATCGTACGGCATCTTCATCAGGCTCACGTTGATCGTGAGATTGCTCGCCTGCCCCATCAATATCGTGTAACCATCGGGCGGCGCTTTGGCAACGTAGTCCGCGCCGATATTGCCGGTAGCGCCGCCGCGGTTTTCGATCACGATCTGCTGGCCGAGACTTTCGCCGAGTTTCTGGCCGATGATGCGAGCGAGTATGTCGTTGGCGCCGCCCGGCGGATACGGAGAAACGAAGCGGACCGGTTTCGCCGGATAAGTCTGCGCGTTGGCGACCACCGCAACAGCCATCCCGACTGCAACAATCGTCGCCCGCATCACGCCGTCTCCACCGGCTCGAACATCGGCAACGTGATCTCCCCGGAAAACTTCTGAAACACGACTTTCACCGGCATGCCGATGCGAACCGCGTCCGGCGCAGCGCCGACGATGTTTGTCATCAGGTGCGGACCCTCGGCCAGCTTGACCGCGGCGACGACGTACGGCACGGCGGTCGCAAAAGCGGCGCTGGGCGCACGATGAATGATCGTAAAAGAATAAACGGTGCCAGAGCCGCTCACCTGCGTCCATTTAAGCCTGGGCGAACTGCATTGCGGGCACAACGTGCGCGGATAAAAGTGGTAATGGCCGCAATCGTCGCAACGCGGGATGACGAGACGCTCCCCGCGCGCCGCTTCCCAGTAAGGGCCGGTCGCCGCGTCGGGCACCGGCAAGGGGCGGTCTGCCACCACTTTCGCTAACGCTTCTGCCGTCATGCCGCAGCTCCTCCCAAAATCAACGTGCAGTGTATGCTGATCACGCCGCCATTGCCGTGAACGAGCGCAACCTCCGCATCTTTCACCTGGCGCTCGCCCGCTTCTCCGCGCAACTGGCGCACGGCTTCAAGCACATGAAAGAATCCGCCGCCAAGACCCGGGTGCCCCGCCGACAACAAGCCGCCGTGTGTCGTGACCGGCAGCTCGCCGCCGATGCCGATGCGCCCGCCTTCGACAAAATGTCCGCCTTCGCCTTTCTTGCAAAAACCGAGGTCTTCGAGCTCCACGATCACGGTGATCGTGAAGCAATCGTAGATCTGCGCGAAATCCATGTCGGCGGGTTTCAGTCCCGCGCTCTTGAATGCCGCGGCGCCGGCATCCACCGCACCGGTCGTCGTGAGTTCGGTGTCGCCGATATGGCTGTGCCGGCAGCCGTAGCCCTGCCCCAGCAGATGCACCGGCTTCTTCTTCAAATCGCGCGCCCGTTCCGCACTCGTCACGATCGCCGCGGCGGCGCCGTCGGACACGATTGCGCAGTCGAGGATATGCAGCGGCGACGCGATTTTCTTCGAATTCAATACGTCGTTTATCGTGATCAGCTCGCGCTTGTGCGCGTTCGGATTCATGCTCGCATGCCTGCGCAGCGTGACCGCCACCTCGGCCATCTGCTCGGGAGTCGTTCCGTATTCATGCATATGGCGTTGTGCAACGAGCGCGTAGAGAGAAGGCACCAGCGGGCCATAAGGCACTTCGAACTGCGGGTGCGCGCTGCCGCCTTCGGCCATGCTCTTGACCGCACTCGCGCGCGTGCTGTGCGTGAGCAGATTTTGCCCGGCGACGCATAACACCGTC
>CAZEAX010000422.1:0-4484 GCA_964510405.1 uncultured Streptomyces sp.
ACGAAGCGCGATCTTGTTCAGGTATGACTGTGAGTAGCCTGCGAGGTCGGTTCCCCCCGGTCTCTGCCAGAATGCCTTGTATCGATGAGTGGTTACGATCAAACAACTGAGCAATCTGCTGGAGAGATTCACCTTTCCGCCAGCGTTCCCACATCAGCGCTTTCTGGCTCTCCGTGTAATGAATCCGGGGTCTTTGCTTCATCTGCAACACTCCTTCTGCCTACGCAGTGTCTAGTGTGTTGCATCCACCGATTGAATCCGCCGCCCATAGCGGTCAGTCGATTTGCGACATAGCGGACATTCCAGCTACTACGCTAGCATCCCGACCGCGCGCTCGATTCTTTGAGAAACCTCGGACGAGCGTGAATATTCAACATTTCAATGTGGCCTAGTGCGTGGAATGCTGCGTGCTGCAAGCCTAAATTGCATGCGTGTCCGGCGTTCGGACTGGCGGCACCTGCCGCCAGCAGCCAGCCGGCCCATGGACAAACGCTCTGAGGAGGGCATCATGTGCGAACTACTTCTGACCTGCAGTCTGCTGCTCAGCGTCGCCGGATTGACAATGGGATTACGCGCAGTTGCTTCGAGTTTTGATGAAAGAACTCTGCCGCGCGCTGCGACCCATCCGCCAGCCAGTAATGAAGTTTACGCCCCCAATCTCGTCGATACGTATTTGGCCTGCCGCCGGTAGCCGCCGTTGATTGCCGGGTGGCCTTCCGCGGCGCATGCCAGCGACATTTACACGTCTGGCCGCGATTGGCCGCATCGAATACAATAGTTTTGTGGGGTCAAATTTGCAGAGTTCCATTGAGGGGAGCCTGGTGGGCAATTCGAAACGCAACGGCCGATTTTCCCAATTTCTCGCTGCCGTCCTGTTCGGCGCAGCGGTAATATGTCCTTGTCTCGTCGTCGCCGCCGAACAAAAAATCGCTCTCGTCATTGGCAACAGCGCCTACCCCTCCTCGCGCTTGCGCAATCCCGTCAACGATGCCAAGGCGATGGCCGAGAAGCTCAAATCGCTAGGCTTCGACGTCATGCTGCACACCGACTCCAATTTGCGCGAAATGACGCGCTCGTTCAGCCAGTTCGGCCAGAAGCTGACTCCCGGCAGCGTCAGCCTCTTCTATTACGCCGGCCACGGCATGCAGGTACGCGGCAAAAACTATCTGATTCCCGTCGATGCTGAAATCGAAAACGAAGCGTCCGTAACGACCGAAGCTGTAGACGTAGACCAGTTGCTCAACCAACTGGGGCCGGCGCGCCTGAGCATGGTCATACTTGATGCCTGTCGCAATAACCCGTTCGAACGCCGCTTCCGCGCTGCCGTCAGCGGTGGGCTTGCGCAGATCGACGCTCCAACTGGCACCATGCTCGCCTACGCTACCGCACCCGGCAAGGTTGCATCCGATGGTACCGGCAGTAACGGACTTTACACAGAGGCATTGCTCAATGCACTCAACGCGCCAGGCCTCAAGGTCGAGGATGTGTTCAAGCAGGTGCGGATTAGCGTTATCAAGGCATCCGACGGCCAGCAAACCCCGTGGGAATCGTCATCGCTGACCGGCGAGTTTTACTTTACGGCTGATAATAAGCCGGCGGCCGCGGATGAAAATCTGAGACGGTCGGAGAAAGAGCGCGCAGAACTTGCCAAGGCGCTTGATGACGAACGCAAGAAGCGCGACAAAGATGCGGAACTGGTTCGCGCAGAGATGGAGAAGCTCCGTGCGGAATTGCAAACGATCCGGACAGAAGCAGCGAAACCAGTTGCGCCAACTGCGCTTGCAGAGGTAACGAGCGTTTCAGCGGCGAAACCAGAGTCCAGTTCGCCGCCTGTGAAGCCGGCGCAAGTGGCAATAGCAAACCCGACGCCGAGCGCTACATTGTTGCCCTCGCTACCCACAAGCAATTCAAACGCGGCGTCAGTTACGCCGCCTACCTCTTCTGCGCTACCCCCTCAACAAATAGCGACGATCGCGCCACAATCGAACGGCGCCTCTTCCACATCGGGGGAATGGATGCAACGCATTGCACTACTCGAAAAAAATCGCGGTACGCTTACTTTTACAAAGGCGATCGCATTGCTTTTCGACATATCTAGCACCGACAAACTCACACAGGTGACAATGCTTGAAAAACGTGTGCAGGAGGCCGGTTGGGCGAATGCGCTGGCAATTGGAATTGGCAGTCAGGGGAAAGCTGTATGGGCAGGTGCGGCCAAGTTCAGGCGCCCAAATTTTGCAATTGAGTCCGCTCTTGAGTCTTGTACGAAGGAATCGGCTACACCATGCAAGGTCGTATTCCTAAATGGGGATTTTCAAGAGAAAGACTTCATGGAATGGGCTAAGCGAATGAAAGATTACGATCTTGCACAATGGCGGGAAACGTTTCTGAAAAGTGTCGCCACGTCACCGAAGGAAATCGTTAGCCCCGGCGGCCAATTAGTGAACATTGATGCGAGCAACATGGCCAGAATATTCACGCCACCGGCACCATAGGAACGACGCCCGCTTGAACTCAGCTCAATAGATTTCCATGTCAATGAACCTTGGCTACCTCGAAGCGACCGCCATTTTCGCGGCACTATTTGCGGTTGCAGTAATTGTACAAATCAAGGCGAAGGTTTTTCACCCCTTCCTATATTGGGCAACCATTATCGCAACGACAACCGTCGGGACGACGCTTGCTGATTTTGCAGACCGGTCTCTTGGAATTGGATATGCTGGTGGAACGTTATTGCTGTTTGCTCTCTTGATGGCGTCTTTGGCTACCTGGTACAGAACTCTCGGCTCAGTTTCGGTTAACACTGTGAGTTCTCCAAAGGCGGAAATGTTTTATTGGATCACGATTATGTTTTCTCAAACCCTAGGCACCGCGCTGGGGGACTGGAGTGCTGACACTGCCGGACTCGGATACACAGGCGGGGCAATCGTCTTCAGCGTCCTTCTTGGAGCCGTGTGCGCGGCATACTACTGGACAAAACTATCGAGAACTTTGCTTTTCTGGGCAGCCTTTATTCTTACCCGCCCGCTTGGAGCTGTATTGGGGGATTTTCTAGACAAGCCATCGAACGCCGGTGGTCTCGCATTAAGTCGCTATTCCGCATCTGCCGCACTTATCGTGATAATAATTGGCTGCATCCTGTTTTTCACCCATCACGCGGGAAAAACATCTGCGCATTAATCTAGATGGCGCAGGCCATTGTTCTATGTGGTCTTTGGGTTGTGAGGGGAAGGTCGCAATGACCGCAAGCGGCCAATAGCGTACAGTCCCCAATACATTTAAATTTTGTGACGAACGGTCAATTTGCTGTCCGCTATGCTCTTCTAAAGCTGCGCTCACGCCGCCATTAGAGCGCCGCGCTGCTTGCAGATGTAACTCATCGCGTGCACCAATTCATCGATCTGTTGGTCCGTGTGCAAACTGGTTACCGAGAAGCGAATGCGGCTGCGCTTTTTCGCGACGGCAGGATAGGTGATGCAGGGAGCGAGGAACCCCGCTTCAAACAGGTCGCCGGATATGCGCTGGGCAATTTCGTCGTCTCCGACGAGAACTGGAACAATCGGTGTCTCGCCCTTGCCGAGAACATTAAGCTCTTGTGCCGCAAGTCCATCTCGCAACCGCTTGGATGACGCCCACAATCGATGGCGTCTTGCCGGCTCGCTAAGTGATATTTCTAGCGCGGTCATGACGCCGAGGGCCAGCGAACCGAAGGTCGCGCCGGAGAACATGTAAGTACGCGCGGCGACGCGAAGATACTCAATCAGGTCATGCTCTCCAGCGATAAAGCCTCCCACAACACCAAACGCCTTGGCGTAAGTGCCCATGTTCACATCGACGCCGTCGGTAAAACCATAGTGTTCCAGCGTGCCTTTGCCGTGTTCACCCAGCACGCCGGTCGCATGGGCATCATCAACCATCAGGATGGCGTCGTGCAGACGGGCAAGCTCGATGAGTTCGGGTAACCGGGCAATATCGCCGTCCATGCTGAATACTCCGTCGGTGATAAGCATCGCGCGGTATCCGCGGTACATATCCATCTTGGCAGCGAGGTCGTCCACGTCATTGTGCTTGTAGGTAACGATCTCCGCTCGCGACAGTCGGCTGCCGTCGTTGATGCATGCGTGGTTGTACTCGTCGTTGAATATTACGTTCCTGCTGCGTTCAATTCCTTTGCGAACCAGCGACGACGCTCCGAGCAGCGGCATGTCCACGATGGCAGGAATCGAACCTATATTGGCCAGCATCCCCGTCTGGAATAGCATCGCATCCTCGGTCCCCTTTAACTCTGCAGTTCGCCGTTCCAGCTCGCGATGAACATCAAGGGTGCCCGCAACGCAGCGGGATGCGCCTGGATGCAGACCATAGCGCTCTATGCCGTCGATGACGGACTTCTTTACGCGAGGATCATTGGCGAGTCCGAGATAGTTGGCGGATGCGAATGAGACTACATGACGACCCTCCACGACAATTTCCGGTTCAGTGGA
>CAZEAX010000423.1:0-4479 GCA_964510405.1 uncultured Streptomyces sp.
GCCGCGCTGGCGACCGAAGCCTCGCTGGTCAAAGCCGATCTCATGCGCGCCGTCGAAAACGTGCTGGATAGCGGTCACTACGTGCTCGGCCCGGAGGTAAAGGCCTTCGAGCGCGAATTCGCCCACTACTGCCAGACGAAATTTGCCGCCGGGGTCGCGAACGGAACCTGCGCGTTGCACCTGGTGCTGCGCGGAATAGGTCTTGCCGAAGGCGACGAAGTCATTACCGCGCCAAACTCTTTCGTCGCATCGGCCTCGACGATCGCGCTGGCCGGCGCCAAGCCGGTTTTCGCGGACATCAACGAAGATGGCAACATCGATCCGCAAAAATTCGAAGAGGCGATCACGCCGCGGACGCGCGCCGTGGTGCCCGTGCATTTGACCGGCCGGCCCGCGAAGATGAACCAGATTGTTGAGATCGCCCGGAAGCACGATATTTTCGTGCTGGAAGATGCGGCGCAAGCTGTCGGCGCGACACTTGACGGCAAGCGGGTCGGCAGCTGGGGCCACGCCGCATGCTTCAGCCTGCACCCGCTCAAGAATCTGCACGCGTTTGGCGACGGCGGAATCGTGACCAGCCAGGATCCCGAGCTCCTCGCGCGCCTGGCCAAGTCGAGAAATCACGGACTCGCCAACCGCGAGCAATGCGATTTCTGGAGCTTCAACTGCAGGCTCGACGAAATCCAGGCGGCCATGTTGCGGGTGCAGTTGCGGCATCTCGATGCATGGACCGCAACGCGGCGCAACCTCGCCCTGCGCTACAACGACCTGTTGCGGCCGTTTGTGGAAGTCCCCGACGAAGGCCCGGGGGAGCGCTGCGTCTTTCAAACCTACGTGATAAAAGCGGACCGGCGCGACGAGCTCAAGAAATTCCTGAACGAAAATGGCGTCGAGGCATTGATACACTATGCGACGCCGATTCATTTGCAACCGGCGGCCCAGGGCCTGGGCTATACGTCAGCGGACTTCCCGGTGACCATGCGGCATGTCGGCCGCATATTAAGCCTGCCGCTGTACCCGACCCTCACCCACGCGCTGCAAGATCGCGTAGCCGAACTGATTTCTTCATTCTTCCGGAAACATTAAGGTTTCCAACACACAACCATGCGCGTCAAATACTCATATCTTGATCAACAGTTCGCCGAGGTCGAAGGTTACTTCGCGGACTTACGCAAACTGGTCGCCACCGGCGAATTCACGCTGGGACCTTTCGTCGAAGCTTTCGAGAAAAAATTCGCGGCGTACATAGGCGTCAAGCACGCCATCGGGACCAATACCGGGACCGGCGCCTTGATTCTTTCCCTCAAAGCGGTCGGCGTAAAACCGGGCAGCGAGGTGATTACGGTCGCGAATACGTTCATCGCGACGGTGGGCGCAATCGTGGCGGCGGGCGCGCGGCCGGTATTTGTAGACTGCGATGAACGCTACCAGATCGATGTATCGAAGATCGAGGCCGCGATCACAAAGAAAACGAGCGCGATACTGCCGGTCCACTGGGCCGGCTGTCCGCCGGACATGGACAAGGTGCTCGAAATCGCGGGGCGCCATAATATTCCCGTCGTCGAAGACGCGTGCCCCGCGGTCGGCGCAAAAATCAACGGGCGTTTTGCCGGCACGTTCGGCAAAGTCAACGCCTTCAGCATGCATCCGCTGAAGCCGCTTAACGTGTGGGGCGACGGCGGAATTATCGTCACCGATGACGACGAAGCCGAGAAATTTCTGCGGCTGTACCGCAATCACGGCCTGGTGGATCGCGACCACGTCGAAATCTGGGGCGTCAACGATCGCCTGCAACCGTTCCAGGCCGTCGTCGGCGCTCGCGTGCTGGATACGGTCGAGGGTCTCGTCGAGGCGCGGATCCGCAATGCCCGGCAATTCGATGCCGGCTTGAAAGGACTCGAAAGCTTTATTCGTCCGCCCCGCCGCCCCGCCGGCTATCGCGAGGTCTATCAACTCTACCTCGCCACCGCAACGCGCCGCGATGAGCTTGTGAAGTACCTGGTCGACCACGAAATCGAGGCGAAGGTGCATTACCCGGTGCCGATTCATTTGCAAAATGCGGCGCGAGACCTCGGTTACAAGCGCGGCGACTTCCCGGTGTGCGAAAGACAGGCCGATGAAATCCTCACGCTGCCGGCGCACCAGCACATCACCAAAGAGGAAATCGACTATACGACGTCGATGATTCGCAAGTTTTATGGCAAGTGATCGACTGGGCGGAGTGCACTAGCGCGAAGGGCGAAAGCGAATGACCGACAGTCTGCAACAGGTGGGTGAACACTGGTCAAAGAGCGAGCCAACCCAGGAGGCGGACAATTTTTACATGTCGCCTTTAATGCGTCCGTACATTATCGAATCCGCCTACGGCAAAGATCTGGCCGCCGAACACAAGCACAACAGTTACTTTGCCGAAGACATATTCATCTCGAAATACCTCGGCGCCAGGCGCGTTGAATCCATCCTCAGCCTGTGTTGCGGATTCGGCGTCGTCGAGCGGCACTTCGCATCGAAGCTGCCCGGCGTCAAACATTGTCTCGGCGTAGACGTTGCCGAGGGCGCGCTTGAGACTGCGCGAGAACGGGCAGCGAGCGCAGGAATTCAGGGCATTTCGTATCAATGCGCGGATTTGAATAATTTCCCGTGGGAAAGTGAAAAATACGATCTCGTCATAGCCAACGGCGCGCTGCATCACCTGAGCAACCTGGAGGGCGCATTCGAGGGGATTCGACGCACCCTCAAGCCGGGCGGCCTGCTCTACGCCTGCGAATATGTCGGACCGTCCTACCAGGACCATGCTGCGCGGCAATTGGAGATTATCAACGCCGCGGCTTTCCTGGTCCCGCCAGAATTAAGAGCGCGAAAAGGACTGCCGCTGATCCCGAACAAGCGCCTCTTCCGCTTCTTGTCCCGGTTGTATTCCATTGCCGCGCGGGCGGAACATCCCGACTGGTCGCGCAAGAAAAAACTTGCGGCGGCCATGCTGAAAAAAATATTGCGCCGAAAGCCCGATACGCTGGATTTCGGCGTCGTTCACATATCGCCAAAGGATGAGCTGCTCAGGATAGATCCGTCGGAAGGCGTGCGTTCGGCAGAGATCATTCCCCTGGTCAAGCACTACTTTCCGAATGTGGAAGTCCGGCCGTTCGGCGGAGGAATACTGCAATACGCGCTTGATGAAAATTTCTACAGGAATTACGACGCGAAAAATCCCACTCACGCCCGGAGTCTGGAAATTCTTTGGCGGCTCGAACGGCAGTTCATGGAAACGGGGGAAATAAGCATCGAGAACGCGTTCATCATTGCGAGGATCTCCTAAGGTTAATCCGCCGGGTTCTTTAGGCGATCAGGCTGGGGAAAATTGGGCGGCGTGGAACGGGAAAAACATCAATTGGCTTGAATCGGGCCAATTCTCGCCCCAGTTTGAACCGCGATGGCAACACTACTTGGCCGCTTATACCGACACAACTTCACCATGCATTGTCGGTACCTCGTAATCTTCTTTGAATCGACGATAAATAAGCTTGAGATTAGATCTTTGAATTAGCCTACCAATACCAATTGGCGTTGATGAGTAAATCTCGATTTGGTTTGCAAGGTGATGCCGCTGAGACTCATCATGATAAAAAGTATATTTCACAGGCCGGCGCATCAAACCCATCGCGTCCGGGTCTACCTCATAGCCTAATTTGGCAATGGCCTTGAAATCGTAGCTGAACTTCCCCGAGTACTTTTGATCCGCGCACGTAATAGCGTCTCTTTTGCGCAAAAGATTAAAGCGCTCTAGTTCCGCGAGATAGTTCTCACTAGCGCGCGATAGCCGGCCCGCGGAGTTCAAACACTCGCGAGCTGCCGCAAAGAGCACCTTTGAAATAGCGCCCATCTCGGAATAAAGACGGGCCTTCGAGACAAGCAGTTCATTTATGCCCAACTCACCCCCGATGTATTTGTCGATAATCTCCGGCGTCAATACGATTGAACGGGCTTCCTCCATCGTCGGATAAAGATCTTTGCTTGTCTGCTCGATAAAGTCCGAAATAATGACTCGAATACCAGGACTGAACCACTCCGGATGGTTTTTTACCTGCAGCAAACAATCAAAAACCGGGATTCCCCGGTGCTTCAACAACGCGAAAACCTCCTCGAACAGCGCGTTGTTATAAAACGTCTCGATGATGAGGTTCATGACGCGACAGTCGATGTAGTCGTCAAACGGCATTGTTTTGCTGCCTACGATGATTTCTTCGATTTCGGCTATCGAGTGCCGCTCGCCGAAGAAATCGTAAATGCCTACGCAGCCCGGTATCGTGCGGAATCGGGTTTGCAGCTGCCACGCCGCGCGGGTTGCCAGCGATGCCATCTCCGTCCCGCAAAGCATCATTGCCTGGTACATGCGCAGGCTGTTGACGCCATTTTTGACGCCGAAATTCAACGACTCAAAATGCTTTTCTTTCGTGTCCCCCGGCATGCCGACAATAATCT
>CAZEAX010000424.1:0-4478 GCA_964510405.1 uncultured Streptomyces sp.
TATAACAGCTTTGCCAGTTTTTTCGGCCTCTATTGCGTCGTGGCCGATCCGCTCTGCGCGAATTTCCCGAATTTTTTGTATAGCCAGGCGAGCAACAGCCGCGTTGTCGTTAGTACTACGTCGAAGGTTGTCGCCCACGTCTTGAAGCAGACTCGTGTATTTGATATCGGGCCTTACGCCAGCGGGAGGTTCTGGAATTGCTTCGCCGGACGTCGCGGCCCATTTCGTTAGGAGAGTTCGCGCCTTAACGATGTGGACTTCAAATTGCTTACCTTCAATGCGTTTATTCTTAAGAAGGTTTTGCAAATTGGCAGCTACCAAACTCGTGCCAGCCCCTATGTGGCCGACGACGGCAAACACAAGCTCGTTTGCCGCGTGCTTAAGTACAATATGGCGGGAATTATCCGCTGATCGAGTCGTCGGTGCTGTAATTGGAATTGGCTGTGCCATATTTCCTCCCGGTCCGTCAGTCTACCGAATCATAAGGGAGCAGACCAAGCTTTCCGAGGAAAAACGGCTCGCCGGCCAGCTTTGTAGTTTCGCAGCGCCACACCGATGTCCAGCGCCCTATGACTTTGTCACTCGGAATGGCGGCGGCATGCCCAACAACCTCGTCCGCTACCAGTTGAGACGGCCGCGGAAGTGGATTCCTACCGCTCACCAGAGGTCAACCGCGGTAGTTTCTCAAACCCGCTACAGCTCGCACCGACTTCGGCTTTGCGTAGGATTTCCTGAACAGAAAATCAATTCGGCGTAAACCCCGCCGCTTTCCCCAGCTCGACCCACTTGGTAATCTCATGCGCGAGATGCGCTTCGAGTTCTTTCGGCGTCGTGCCTAGAGGCTCCTGCCCGTCGGGGATGAGGCGGTTGCGCATATCTGCGCTTTTCGCGATGGTGGAAATCTCGGTGTAGAGCAGGTTGATTATTTTCGGCGGCATCTTGAGCGGCGCGAACATCGCGTACCAGTTCGAGCTTTCGTAGCCCGGCACGCCGCCTTCGGCGACGGTGGGCACGTCGGGCAGTGTCTGCCAGCGTTTCGCGCCTGTCACCGCGATCGGACGCAATCGGCCGCTGCGGATCAACGGCATCGAACCGGAGATGCCGGCGAATGCGAGTTCCGTTTCACCGGCCGAGACCGCGACCATGGACGCCGGCGAGCCCTTGTACGGCACGTGCAGGATGTTTACTTTCGCCATGTACTTGAAAAGCTCGCCCGCCATGTGCGTTGCGTTGGCGAGGCCCGATGACGCGAAGCTCAGCTTGCCCGGCTGCGCGCGCGCGGCGGCGATGATGTCGCCCACGCTCTTGAACGGGCTGTTGACCGGCACGATGATGATGTTGGGGCCGGCGGTCAGTTGCGAGATCGGCGCGAGATCGCGCCGCGCGTCGAACGGAAGATTCTTCACGAGCGCGGGATTGGTGCCCAGCGCAGTCGGCACGATCAAAAGCGTATAGCCGTCGGGCACCGCGTGGATCGCGATCTCGGTGCCGATGATCCCGCCGCCGCCGCCGCGGTTGTCCACCACGAACTGCACGCCGAATTTGTCGGTGAGCTTCTGCGCGAACGAACGCGAGACGAGATCCGCGTTGCCGCCGGCGGGTTGCGCGACGACGACGCGCACGGGCCGCTCGGGATAGTCGGCGGCGCACGGCAAGGAGACAAATGCTATCGCGAGACAGAATTGAGCCGCAGATAAACGCGGATAAACGCAGATGCGTTCGCAATGCCAGAATCGACGCGGGTTGCTGCGTGAATCAAATCTGCGTTCATCTGCGTTCATCTGCGGCTACCTGGAATACTTGCGCACGTTGCGAGAATTCGTCTGCGCCGCGTAGACGTTGCCCTGCGCATCCGCCGCGACGCCTTCCGGTGCATCCGACGCTTCCTTCGTCACGCCGATATCGGGAATGAAAGCGATGACCTTGCCGTCTTTGGCGCTCGCCACCCAGATGCCGTCTTTCTTGCCGGGCTCGCGCTTGCCCTGCGGCAGCGTGTCGCCGACGTACAGATTGTTGCCGGCGTCGATGTAGACGCCGCTCGGCCGGCCGAGGTGTTTCCATTCGGCGATGAAGTTGCCGTCCGCGTCGAAGATCTCGATGCGGTTGTTGTCGCCGCGGTCGGCGACGAACAAGCGGCCCTGCGAGTCGAGCGTGATCGAATGCGGCTCGGAGAAATCGCCGGGCGCGGAACCTTTCTTGCCCCACGTCTTGATGAACTTGCCGTCTTTCGAAAATTTCAGCACGCGCGCATTCGAGTCGCCGCCATGCCCGTCGGACACGAAGATGTCGCCGTTGGCCGCGATTGCAACATCGGTCGGGCGATTGAACACGTCGGTGCCCGCGCCGGCCACGCCGGGCTTGCCGAGCGTCATCAGCACTTTGCCTTCGGGGCTGAACTTGACGACGATATGGCCTTTGCCGTCCTTGCCGTCGGCGTCGGTGACGTAAACATTGCCGTCGTGATCGAGGCCGAGGCCGTGCGGGAACACGAACATGCCCGCGCCGAAACTTTTGATGAGCTTGCCCGACTGGTCGAACGCCATGATCGGATCGAGCTTCGAATCGTCGCAGCGAATGCCGCCGCAGCGCTCGAACACCCACAGGGTGCCGTTGCGATCGACGTCCACCGCGCCGACCGCGCCCCACGTGCGCCCGGCGGGCAGCTTCACCCAGCCGGCGACTTCCTTGTAGGGATTCGGCTGCGCGTAGGCATCCGTGTGCAGCAGCAACGCCGTCGCAGCGACGACGGACAGCGTGCAAAGGAACGAGCGTGCGAAACGCGATGACGGCTGCGGCATGATGATCTCCCCCTTAATTAATTTTAGGATTTCAGAAACGCGCTCAACTCGGCATACACCTGGTCCGGCACCTGCTCCGCGGGATAGTGGCCGCACGGCAGCGGGCAGAGCTTGCGGATGTTTTCAGCATACTGCGGCCACGCGGTGCGCGCGTCGAACATTTTTTCGGTGTGGCTTTTCTCGCCCCAGATGATGAGCGCCGGGCATTGCACTTTGCGGCCCGCTTCGAAATCCGCCTTGTCCATGTCGAAATCGAGCGTCGCGCCCGCGCGATAGTCTTCGCACACGCCGTGCAGGTTCTCCGCCGTGCAGCAGCGCCGGTATTCGGCGAGCGTTTCTTCCGTGAAGCCGCCTTTGCCGATGCCCATTTTCGTGAGCTTCTGGTCGATGTAGTAGCGCTCCTTGCCGGCCAGGAGCTGCTCGGGAATATCGTACGGCTGCGCCATGAAGAACCAGTGGTACGAATTCAGCGCCCATTCGCGCGTGATGTGCGTCAACACGTGATGCGTGGGGATGACATCGAAGCTCGCGAACTTGGTGATTTTGTCCGGGTGATCGAGCGCCATGCGGAAAGCCGTGCGCCCGCCGCGGTCGTGGCCGCCGAGAAAAAACTTGTCGAACCCGAAATGCTGCATGACGTCGACGTGGTCCTGCGCCATGCGCCGGTAGGTGTAGTTACTGTGGTCGGGCAGGCCGCGCGGCTTGCTGCTGTCGCCGTAGCCGCGCAGATCGGCGGCGACGACCGTGTAGTCCTTCGCGAGCCGCGGCGCGACGAGATGCCAGTGCACGTGCGTCAGCGGGTTGCCGTGAAGGAGCAGCAGCGGCGGGCCGTTGCCGCCGATGACGCCGTGGATCTTCACCTGCGGATCGCTGGTCTGGACGTCGAACTTCTTGAAGCCTTCGTACACTGGTTACTCCTTGTGAAATCGGGGAAGGGGGAAGGGAGAAGGGGGAACGCCGAAGCTACTGCCAGTGCGGTGCGCCAGTCAAGCCAGCGCACGGGACATTGCAACTGTAACCAATCTGTAAGCCGTGTAATGGCTTGTAAGAGTGCTGTTCTCCCCCGGTGCAGTGCGTAATCTGCCAATTGTCGGGTGATGCATTTGCCTCACCACCAATCGAGGAGACTCAAAATGTTGACCAAAAAACTGTTTGCACTCGCACTGGTTTCCGCGCTGGGCCTGTCCGTGTCCGCCGCTCAAGCGCAGGGCTTCGATCATCGCGATCGCGGCTTTCAGCACAACGAGCGTCACGGCGAATTCCGCCACGCGCACCATGCGCGTCATCACAGCCATCACAATCGCTTCGACCATCGCGGTCACCGTTAAGCCGACGGCGCAGTCAGTTCGAAATCAGGGCGGGCATGCTTCGGCATCGCCCGCCCTGTTTATTTGGCATGAAGCGGCCTATGTGCGGTGCCGAACAAAGCAGATCGTCGCCGGGCAATATAATGGCCAGCCACCTCGGGAGCGTCCAAGGGCCGATTGATGCGACGCACTGACGCCCGGCAAGTGATGTTAAGGGAGATTCATGGGCCTACCGATCGAATCCAAACCGCAGGCGGCGCACGCACCGCACGTCCCGCTGACGGACTATTACCCGAGCGAGCAGGAGCGGGCAGGCTTCGTCCGGCATATGTTCGACAGCACCGCGGTGGACTATGACCGCATGGAGTCCATC
>CAZEAX010000425.1:0-4467 GCA_964510405.1 uncultured Streptomyces sp.
CCGCTCGTGTCAGCGCGCGCGTCGGGCGGTGGATTAAGCCGCTCAGCCGACGGCGGCATGGTGTTGAGCGCGACGTGGGGTCTCGGTTCGGCCATCGCCCAGGGCGAAGTCACGCCGGACCGCTATGAGTTGGCGCGCGACGGCCAGTTCCTGAACGTGACCCCCGGCCGCAAGGATCATGAAGTCGGTTGCGTGCACCGCGCCGAACCGACTACGCAGATCGTTTCCAAAGCACGTGCGGCCGAGCCGTGTTTGAGCGAAGAGCAAGCGGTCGAACTAGGCGCACTGTTGCGCAAGGTCGACGACTTGATGGGCATGCCGGTGGAAATCGAGTGGGCGATGGATGACGCCGGATTCAAGCTGCTGCAATCCCGGCCGCTGCATACCGAGGTTGCCGCCGCGCCCGACGAAGTGTGGCAGCATCGCCCCCGCCTCAACGGTCATGCCGCCGGCATCGGCTGGAGCACCGGCCGCGCGTGCGTGATCAATTGCGAATGCGAACTCTCGCGGGTGTCGCCCGGCGATATCCTGGTGACCAAGGTTGCGGGCCCGGCGTTGAGCCACATTCTGACTCGTGTCGCCGGCGTCGTCGCGGAGCGCGGCGGCAGCACGTCTCACATGGCGTCGCTCGCGCGCGAACGCGGCATACCCATGGTGCTCGGCGTGCTCGACGCGACCCAGCGCATTCCCGACGGCTCCACCGTGGCCGTCGACGGCGTCGCAGGTGTAGTGCGCTGGATGGCGTGATGCGCGTGCGGGTGTTCATCACCCAGCCGGTGGCGGCACGCGCGATCGCGCGATTGCGCGAGGTTGCGGACGTCGGACTTAATACCGATCCCCTGCATATTCCGGGCAAGGACGAATTGCTCGCTGCCGCACGCGGTCACGACATCTTATTTTGCCTTCTGCACGACCGCATCGATCGCGACGTCGTCAATGCCAACGACAAGTTGCGCATGATTGCATCCATGACTATCACGCCGGCCGACATCGACACTCAGGCGGCTACCGCGCGGCGCCTGCCCGTCTCCGTAATACCCGCGGCACTGCTGAACGATGCGACCGCGGACCATGCGTGGGCGCTGATGTTCGCCGTCGGCCGGCGGATTGCCGAAGCGGACCGGCTCGTGCGCGCCGGCATCATCCCCGGCTCGCAATCGAATTACCTGGCGGCCAGCGGCATTTCCGGCAAGACGCTCGGCTTGGTCGGGCTCGGCGGCATTGGACGCGCAGTCGCTCAGCGCGCACGCGGGTTTCCCCTCAACGTCATCTATCACGACCCGCGCCGGCTGCCGGCGGCGGAAGAACAGACGCTGGGGATCAGGTGGGTCGCATTCGATGAACTGCTGACTGCCGCGGATTATGTCTCGCTGCACGCCAACCTCAGCACCCAGACCCGCCACCTCATCGGCGAGCGGGAATTGCGCCTGATGAAACCGACTGCCTATCTGATCAACACATCGCGCGGACCCATCGTCGACGAACGGGCGCTGGTGAGTGCGCTGACCGAACGCCGCATTGCCGGTGCAGGATTGGACGTGTTCGAAAATGAACCTGGAATCGACCCCGCACTGCTCGGCTTGCCCAATACCGTGATCACGCCCCATATGGGCAGCGCGGTGGAAGCGCTGAGGGCTGCGATGGCCGATGCGGTGGTGGATAATATTCTTGCAGTGCTCGACGGAAGGCAGCCGCCCAATTGCTGGAACAAGGAAATTTACGCAGGTTAAGAGCAGTTGAAATTCGATGGTGCGACCGACGTGCGCCGGCGCAATTGATAAAGGAGCAAGCATGGCAGGCAAGGCAAAAGTGGTGCTCACCGACTACGTGTGGGAGTCGCTCGAGGTGGAAAAGAAAACGCTCGCCGGATTGGCTGAACTGGTCGCGCTGCAGACGAAAAAACCGGACGAGTTCATTGCCGAGGCCAAAGACTGCGATGCCTTGCTGAATACCTACGCGGGCCCGATTACCGCGGAAGTCATGGCGCAGATGCCCAACTGCAAAATCATTGCGCGCTATGGCATAGGCGTCGACACGATAGACCTCGACGCGGCGACACAAGCCGGCATAATCGTGACCAACAATCCGACTTACTGCATCGAAGAAGTCGCAGAGCACACGATGGCGCTGCTGCTGTCAGCAGCCCGCAAAATTACTTTTTACGATCGGCAGGTTCGGGGGGGACACTGGGCAGTGCCGCCGGGCAAACCGATGTATAGGCTCTCCGGCAGCACGCTGGGACTCGTGGGATACGGCAATATCGCGCGCCAGGTCGCGGTACGCGCAGGGGCTTTCGGCATGCGCGTGTTGTTCGCCGATCCGTTTATCAAGGCCGGCCAGTTCGATACGCCGGGAGAAAAAATGGAGCTGATGGCCATGCTTGCGCAGGCGGATTATATTTCCCTCCATCCCCCGCTCATGCCGCAGACCCGCAAGATGATCAACGATGACGCTTTCTCGCGCATGAAGCCCAATGCGATCCTGATCAACTGCGCACGCGGCCCCATTGTCGATACCGACGCGCTCGTGCGCGCGCTCGATGCCAAAAAAATCGCCGGTTGCGCACTGGACACCATAGATCCAGAACCGCTGCCGGATCCGCACCCGTTGCGCGGGCGCGAAAATGTCATCATTAACCCGCATGCGGCATGGTACAGCGAACAGGCGATGATCGGCCTGCAGGCCGGCGCGCCGGGCGAAGTGCGGCGGGTTCTCTCCGGGGAATGGCCGATCAACGTCGTCAATCGCGCCGTCAAAGGCAAAAGTCGGGCCGGCTTGTAGTCCGGGCCGGCGCCTATTACCCTATTCCGATTCCAGTAAATAAAAGAAAGGCAGGATAGCTCCGATGAAGCTGCTGCGCTATGGCAAGAACGGCTACGAAAAACCCGGGATGCTCGATCACCTGGACCAAATCCGCGACTTGTCGGGCGTCATCGACAATTTAGATGCGCAAACGATATCGCCGGCGGGACTCAAAAAGCTGCGCGCGATCAACCTCGAATCTCTGCCGCTGGTTAAAGGCAAGCCGCGCCTCGGCGTGCCGTACACCGGAATCAGCAAGTTCGTCGCGGTCGGTCTCAACTACTCCGATCACGCCGCCGAAGCCGGCATGCCCGTGCCCAGCGAGCCGATCCTGTTTATGAAGACAACAACGTCGATTACCGGCCCGAACGATCCGGTGGTGCTGCCCAAAGATGCCCACAAGGGCGACTGGGAGGTCGAACTTGGGATCGTGATAGGCAGCACCGCGCGTTACGTCCCGGAAGAGCGCGCACTGGACTATGTTGCCGGTTATAGTGTAGTCAACGACGTGTCGGAGCGCAGTTTCCAGCTCGAGCGGGGCAGCCAGTGGGACCGCGGCAAAGGATGCGACACATTCGGTCCGATCGGGCCGTATCTCGTGACGACCGACGAAATTCCCAATCCGCAGGCCCTCGACATGTGGCTGGATTTGAACGGCCAACGCATGCAAACCGGCAACACACGCACGATGATTTTTGGTGCTGCTTTTCTCGTGAGCTACATCAGCCGCTTCATGACCTTGCTGCCGGGTGACATCATTGCGACCGGCACTCCGCCCGGCGTAGGACTCGGCAAGAAGCCGCCGGTATTCCTGAAACCCGGTGACGTGATGACGCTCGGATTAAAAGGGCTCGGCGAGCAACGCCAGGAAGTCCGCGCGTTTACGCCGGAGTTCTGGAAAAACTATCCCTGATCATCCCGCCTGCAGCACCACGCGCAGGCAAAAAAAAGCCCACCGGTTTTGGCCGGTGGGCAGTGGTAACCACTCGTAAGGAGAATTAGCGTGGGTTACCCAAAACTTTTTGCCAAGGCATCGCGCTGAGTCTTCAGCGCGCCTGGCAACTTATCCTGCAGATCCTTGAACAACTTGTCGTGATCCTGCAATTCCTTGTGCCATAAACCGGCGTCGAGCGACATAAGCTTGCCGAATTGCTCGCGGCTCATACTGCTCATGCCGGCAAGGTCGAGATCCTCGAAAGCAGGTGCATGACCCAAAGGGGTCTCGACCGCCTGTGCGTGGCCGAGGCAACGCTCGACGATCCATTTCAGCACGCGCATGTTCTCGCCGTAGCCCGGCCAGAGGAATTTGCCGTTTTCGTCGAGCCGGAACCAGTTCACGCCGAAAACCCGCGGGGGTTTGGCAAGCTTCGCACCGATATCGAGCCAGTGCTTGAAGTAATCGCCGAAGTGATAGCCGCAGAACGGCAGCATCGCAAACGGATCGCGTCTCACAACACCCTGCGCACCGGTCGTCGCGGCCGTCGTTTCCGAGGCCATCGTCGCGGCGAGATAAACGCCGCTCGTCCAGTCCTTGGCTTCCGTTACGAGCGGCACAGTCGTGCTGCGGCGCCCGCCGAACAGAAATGCTGAAATCGGCACGCCGTTCGGATTTTCCCAATCCGGGTCCGCGCAGGGAATCTGCGACGAGTGCACGGTGAACCGCGC
>CAZEAX010000426.1:0-4463 GCA_964510405.1 uncultured Streptomyces sp.
GAAATGACGGGTTTCATCGCGCTGGGAAAAAACGGGCTCAAGCGCGCGCGCGCGGCGGTGAAGAGCGGCGAGGGTCGCCTCGCCTTCGGCAGCGTCAGGTTGCATGCGCCGATTCCGCGCCCCGCAAAAAACGTTTTGTGCGTCGGCAAGAATTATTACGATCACGCGAAGGAGTTTCACAACAGCGGGTTCGACGCAAGTGCGGGCAAGGATGCAATCCCCGAACTGCCGATCATGTTCACGAAGTGGCCGAATTCGGTGATCGCAAATGGCGAGCCAATCCCGAGCTATCTCGACTACACCAACTCCACGGACTACGAGGGAGAACTCACGGTGGTGATCGGTCCCGGCGGGCGTGGTATCGCGAGCAAGGATGCTTTCGATCATGTCTACGGCTATACCATTATCAACGACGCGACGGCGCGTACGCTGCAGAACCAGCACAAGCAGTGGTTCCTCGGCAAAAGTCTCGACGGCTACTGCCCGATGGGACCGTGCATAGTCACCGCCGATGAAGTGCGCGATGTCACGAAATTGCAGTTGACCACGCGCGTCAACGGCGAGGTGCGCCAGGACGCGGCGGTCAGCCAGCTCATATTCGACATCCCGTCGCTGATCGAAACGCTGTCGCGCGTGATGACGCTGGAGCCCGGAGACCTGCTCGCGACCGGCACGTGCGCCGGCGTGGGCATAGGGTTCAATCCGCCGAAGTTCCTCAAGAAGGGGGACCGGGTCGCCATCACCATAGAGCCGATCGGCACGCTCGAAAACCCGGTGGAATAGACGTCCTGCATACCGCTTTATTTCGGTAGAATCGCGCATTCGATTTTCGCAGTTACAACAATTCCGGAGGAGCTATGCCTCGTATCCTGCTCGGCGCGTTACTCGCGCTCGCTTGGATTCCGCTATTTGCGCAGGATGTTTATCCGTCGCGGCCGATCACGCTGATCGTGCCGTTTCCGCCCGGCGGCGTTGCTGACATCACCGGCCGGCCTGCGGCGATAGCGTTGGAGAAAATTCTCAAGCAGCCTGTGGTGATAGCAAACCGTCCCGGCGCCGGCGGCGCGGTGGGAAATTCGCTGGTCGCCAACGCCAAGCCCGACGGTTATACGCTGTTGATGGCGCTGTCGAGCATCTCGGTGATTCCGGAAGCAGACAAGCTTTTTGACCGCAAGCCCGCGTACACGCTCGACCAGTTGATTCCGCTCGCGTTGATCTCGGCAGATCCGACCATCCTGGTCGTGCATCCTTCGCTGCCGGTCAAATCGCTGAAGGAATTGATCGCGCTCGCCAAGGCGAAGGCGGGGCAGATGTCGTATTCGACTTCAGGCATTTACGGCGCGCTGCACATGCCGATGGAAATGTTCCTGCATGCCGCCAATCTCAAGATGCGCGCCGTGCATACCAACGGCGGCGGGCCGGCGATCACGATTTTGCTCGGCGGCCATGTCGAGATGACGGTCGGTGGACCGGCGGCAATTGCGAGCCATGTCAAAGCCGGACGTCTGCGGCCGATCGTGAGCTGGGGTGCGAAGCGCCACGAAGCATTTCCGCAGGTGCCGACCTTCAAGGAGCTCGGATACGACATCGAGTACTACATCTGGGCCGGCATGTTTGCGCCGAAGAGCACGCCCGAGCCCGTGATGAAGACACTGCGCGACGCGGTGCGCAAAGCGGTCGAGGACGCCGACTTCAAGGCGACGATGCAGAAGATCGATTCGCCGATTCAGTATCTGGATGCGCCCGAATTCGCCAAGTACTGGGCGACGGACGCCAAACGGCTCGCGGAAGCAGTGAAAGCGGTCGGCCGTGTGGAAGAGCACAAATGAGCGTCTGCGCATGAGTGGCGCCGACCAGAGCGTGGCCGGCGCCGCCCCGCGCGGAGTTCGCAGCGACGCGGTGGCCGGCATTGCGCTGGTGCTGATCGCGCTTTTCGTCGGCTGGGAAAACCGCGCTTATCCGATCGGCAATCTCGCGGAGCCGGGTCCCGGCTATATGCCGCTCCTTATCGCTTGCGCGCTCGGCGGATTCGGCCTGCTGATCGCGTTGCGCTCGGGCAACTCACCGCTCTTTAACACGCTCGACTGGTCGGAAGGCCGGCGCGGCATGGTGATGCTTGTCGCTTGCGGTGTTGCCACCTTTGCTTTGGAGCGCATCGGTTATCGGCTCTCCATGATTGCGCTGTTGATCTTCATGCTGGGGGTGGTGGAGCGCAAGCGGGTGGTCCCGACTCTGCTGGTCGCTTTTGGTTTTTCTTTTCTGTCTTATTTTCTGTTCGCGACGCTGCTCAAAGTTCAATTGCCGCTCGGCCCGGGGGGGCTGTGATGGACGGCGTTTTCACCAATTTAATCCTGGGATTTTCGGTGGCGCTGCAGCCGTCGGTGCTGGCTTATGCATTCGCCGGTTGCGTGATCGGTACGCTGGTGGGCATGCTGCCGGGCCTCGGACCGCTTGCCGGCATCAGCCTGCTGCTGCCGGCCACGTTCGGGTTGAATCCGATCATCGCCATCGTGCTGCTCGCCGGCGTGTACTACGGCGCCATGTACGGCGGTTCGACCACTTCCATCCTGATGCGCATTCCGGGCGAGGCGGCGTCGGTCATGACGTGCATCGACGGCTACGCGATGACGCAGCGCGGGCGCGCGGGACCGGCGCTGGCGATTGCGGCGATCGGTTCGTTCGTCGCCGGCACACTGTCGGTGGTTGCGCTCATGTTCCTGGCGCCGACGCTCGCGTCGTTCGCATTGCGGTTTGGCCCGCCCGAATATACGGCGTTGCTGCTGATGGGTTTTTTCGTGCTGTCGTACATGAGCGGCGGCTCGATGTTGAAGACGCTCGCGATGGCTGCGGTCGGTCTCCTGCTCGGCATGATAGGCATCGACGCGATGAGCGGCTACACGCGCTTCAGTTACGGCCTCATCGAGCTTGGCGACGGCATCGGCATCGTGCCGGTCGCGGTGGGACTTTTCGGTCTGTCCGAAATCCTGCTCACGGCAGGGCAGCCGACACCGCCCGCGATCCAGCGGCCGACGCTGCGCCAGCTGATTCCGTCGCTCGACGAAATCAAGCTGTCGATCGGCCCGATCAGCCGCGGAAGTTTCATCGGTTTCCTGATCGGCATCATTCCGGGTTCTGCGCACATCATTTCGTCGTTTGTTTCGTACGGCATCGAGCGCAGGATGTCGAAACATCCCGAGCGCTTCGGCAACGGTGCGATCGAAGGCGTGGCGGGACCCGAATCGGCCAACAATTCGGCAGCGACCGGCGCATTTGTGCCGATGCTCGCACTCGGAATCCCGACCGGGCCGATCACGGCGGTAATGCTGGCCGCCATCATGGTGCACGGCATTTCGCCTGGGCCCATGCTGATCACCCAGCAACCCGAATTGTTCTGGGGTTTCGTCGCGAGCATGTACGTCGGCAATGTCGTGCTGCTCGTTCTGAACCTGCCGCTCGTCGGACTGTTCGTGAATCTGCTGCGCATTCCGTATTCGTACTTGTATCCGACCATTCTGTGTTTCTGCATTCTCGGCGTTTATTCAGTCAGCAACAGTGTGGTCGACGTGTGGATCATGCTCGGCATGGGTGCGATCGGATACGTGCTGCGCAAAACCGGTTTCGAGCCGGCGCCGATCGCGTTGGGACTTATTTTGTCGCCGATGCTTGAACTGTCGGTGCGCCAGTCGCTCGCGATGTCGGGCGGCAGCTACGGCATTTTCTTCCACCGGCCGATCGCGATCACGATGTTCGTCGCCGCCGGCGTGTTGATTTTCCTCGGCTTGAAACCGCTGCTGTTCAAGAGCAAGGACTGGCGCGAAAAGGTAGGTCTGGAAGACTAATCCGGCTGGCGCGGCGGCGAATGCTGGCCGTCGCCGACATCCCTCTGCATCAAAACTGAATCGACCCACCGGCCGAACTTGTAGCCGACCGCGGGCAGCAGCCCGACGCGTTGAAAGCCGAATTTCTCGTGCAACCTGATCGATGGGTGGTTGGCGCTGTCGCCGATCACCGCGATGATCTGGCGGCGGCCGGCTGCCGCACAACCCTCGATCAAGGCGGGCATCAGGGCGCTGCCTACGCCGCGGCCGGCGCAATCATTTTCGACGTATACCGAATCTTCGACTGTGTAGCGATAGGCCGGGCGGGCACGGTATACCGCCGCATAGGCATACCCCGCGACTCTGCCGCCGCTTTCGGCAACCAGATAAGGCAGTCCGAGTTCGCGGATGACCGCGTAGCGGCGCGTCATCTCGCTGATGTCAGGGGCCTCGATTTCGAAACTCGCGAGTCCGTGCAGGACGTGGTGCCGGTAAATGGCGGTGATGGCAGGCAGGTCCGCGACAGTCGCGGGTCGCACGAGCGGAGCGTCGCCCATCATTTCAGGCGCGTTGCGCGGCGGAGGGCAAGTCACCGACGCGCATCATTTCAGCGGACTTGAACCATTGCGGGTCCGTCACGTAGTC
>CAZEAX010000427.1:0-4421 GCA_964510405.1 uncultured Streptomyces sp.
GCGAGCGCCGCCGCGCAGGCGGCATTGCCGCCGCCCACAATAAGGACATCGTAGTGGAACGTTTCATCCGCCATTGAGTACTCCTCCCCAATTGATTGTCAGCATGAACAACCAATGCTGGCTCGATCGAGCGCAGCATTCTTTGATATAAATCAATCACCGGCATTTCGCCACAATCTATGGACGCGGCGGCAATCCGCGTCCACGGGGCGCGGATTGCCAACCACGCCCGTAACCGTGCGCTGAGCAGATATATGACACGCCCGCTTTACGGAGCGTGCAACGACCGCGCGCGGCCGGACTATGCAACGCGATCAAAACCCAAGCGCTGCGACGGACGCGCCTGCGCTCTAATCGTCAAGAATATTCGCCGAGGCCTTCAGTTCCCCGCGCTGTACGCGCAGCACAAGGTCGACGAGCTTGAGATTGGCCGGGGTCGGAATGCTGACTTCCTTCCCCTTCGCCGAGATGTAACCGTTCATGAACTCGATTTCGGTGCGGCGCCCCTTCTTCATGTCCTGCGCCATCGACGGGCGCTGAATGCCAGCGCGCGGATTCGATGCGTTGCGCGCAATCATGATTTTTTCGACTTCCGCCATGGCGGCAGCATCGCCCGCGCTCGCTTTCGCGAGTTGCTCGGGCTGCATGCCGCCCAGCCCGACGAGCTTGACACCCAGCTTGTCAGCGACCCGCGCGCCCTCGCCGCCGAGCCTGATCGCAAAGCGGCGCGGCGATTCGTTGGTGTCGCACTCGCCGCTCGTGAGCCCTGTCACTGCGGCCACGCCGTTGCGCATGCTGTTCTGAATCAGCTTCGACCAGCGCTCGCCAAGCAGGTTGGTCGTTGCCTTGGTGCTGTCGATGAGTGAAAACATCGCAATGAGCTCATTCACGCGGTCGGTCACCTTGCCGCTCATCTCGCCGATGCGGAACACCGTGTGCTTGTCGCCGCCCTTGGCCGCCATGCGGCGTATCTTCCCCGCTTCATAAAGCTCGACCGAAATGATCGACGCGATGACGCCGAGCGTCTTGTCGGCGCCGACGATGCCCGCGATCGTGTCTTCGTTGATGCAGTTCTGCAGCGAGACGACGTAACCGTCGGCCGCGAGAAAAGGCTTGATCGCTTTGGTCACGCGTTCGGTGTCGTAAGATTTCACCGACACGAACGCGATATCGACGGGTTTGCCACTGTCGAGCTCCTGGATTTTATCGAGGTTCAGCGTCTTGTCGGTCTTGACCGTGAATTTCTCTTCCGCGGTCACGCCGTCGAGCTCGAGCCCGCGCGTGCGGATCGCCGCGAGGTTTTCCGGCCACATATCCACGAACGTCACGTCGAACCCGTGGTGCGCAAGATTGCCTCCAATGTAGCCGCCCAGCGCGCCCGTGCCCACCATCACAATCCGTTTTTGTTTTTGCATTTTGCTTTCCGTGTTTAACAATCAGTTTCAATCCACGCGCGCGCCGGAGTCCTTGACCGGCTTCGCCCAGCGCTCGTAGTCCTCGCGCAGAGCCTTCGCGAGTTCATCCGGCGATGAGGCGATGACTTCCGCGCCGTCCGCCGCCATATGCGCCGCAACCTCCGGCGTCTTCAGGCTGCGCACGAGTTCAACGTTGAGTTTCGCGATGATCGCCTTCGGCGTGCCGGCCGGCGCGACCACCGCATAAAACGACTCGACTTTGTAGCCCGGCAGACCGGATTCGGCAATGGTAGGCACGTCGGGCAGCGGACCGTAGCGTTTGGCGCTGCTGATCGCGATGCCGCGCAGGCGGCCGCTACGCACGTGCGGCAGCACCGGCACCACGCTGCCGAAGCGCAGCTGCACGTTGCCCGCGAGCAGATCGACGATGGCCGGCGCCGCGCCCTTGTACGGGATATGCACGATGTCCACCCCCGCCATGTTGCCGAACAATACGCCGGCGAGGTGGGTCGAGGAGCCGCTGCCCGACGAGCTGTAGTTCAATTTGCCCGGGTTCGCTTTTGCGTACGCGATCAGCTCTTTGACTGTCGTGACCGGAATTTTCGGGTGCACCACCAGATAGTACGGCGAGTTCGTCGCCATGCTGACCGGCGCAAAATCCTTGAACGTGTCGTAACGCAGTTTCGAATAGAGGTGCGGGTTGATGGTGAGAACGGCGCTGGGCGTGACCAGATAGGTATAGCCATCGGGGGTTGCATGCGCGACCGTTTCGGCGCCGAGTATGCCGCCGCCACCCGGGCGGTTTTCGACGATGACCGGCTGCCCCCACGATTCATACAGCTTTTGCGCCAGTATGCGCGCCAGCGTGTCGCTGCCGCCGCCGGCGGCGTAAGGCGAAATCATGCGCACCGGTTTGGCCGGAAATTGCTGCTCGGCAGCCTGCGCGGCGACGCATGCGCAGGCGAGCGCCGCAACTGCGCAGACGCTTCTGCCCGTCGCCGGCGTCACACGGCGATCGCTTGCGTGCAATCCTTTCATCGTTCAGTGGCCGGCGCGGGCAGCGGGCTCGAGCAGTGCCATGACCTCTGCGAAGTTTCCCGCCCGGCCGAAGTCGTTCAGCAGCGCATAGAGTCGCCCGGTTTTCGGCGCGCCGAGCACGGGCACGACGAGACCTTCGAACTTGCCGCGAAAATCCTCCTCGCTCATCGGATTGTCGGCATGGCCGAGCACGATGCTGGTGTCCTCGTGCAAACGCTCTCCGCTGTCGAGATAGACGTCCATATGCGCCTCGTATTGCGGCTGGTCCTGCACGATCTCGATTTCTATCCGCGGCATGAGTTCGGTCACCGCTTTGTCGGCAAACACTGCGGGCGTGAAATCAGTCGCCACCACGCGATAGCCGCGCAAACCGAGCGCGATGCAGAACGGCACGCTGAACTTGCATTCGAGAGGCGTGCGCGGATTGAGTTTGCCGGCCGCGACCATTGCGTTAGGATGTACTTTTGCATGGACCCTCACGATGTTCTTCCCCGTAAGGCGCGGTGCCAGCTTGCGGGCCGCCTGGATCGATGCGTGCGTGCCACGGCAGCTCGCGTACGGCTTGAAGCCGTTGCGCAGCAATTCCCAGCGCGCGTCGAAATCCAGCGGCGGCACATCGACTCCGCGGTCCTGAATGATGACGTCGAGCAGCCCTTTCTCAAGTTCGAGCAGATGCGTCGCCGACTCGAATCCGCGCGCCGCCAGCTGTGCGGCGAGTATGCCGTCCATCGCCGCCTTGCCGCCGTGGAAAGGCTTGGAATGCGTGCCGAAGGATCCAACGAGGCCGCCGGCGGTCGTCGCCGCGACGCCCAGCGCATATTCGATCTGCCGCTCGTCGAGGCGCATGAGCACGCTCGTCACCACCGCGGCGCCGATACGGCCCATTACCGAGGTCGGGTGCAGCCCGCGGCGATGCAGATTGCGCCCTACGCCGGTAACGCCGCCGCCGCCCAGGCGCGCCATCACCTCGAAGCCGGTGATGAATGCGGCGAGGGTGTCCTGCTCGCTCGAGCCCAGCTGGTTGGCAACCGCGATCGCAGCCGACCAGCAGGGACAGCTGATGTGTCCCGCGCCCATCTGGTGCGCGTCGTCATAGTCCATCGCGTGCGCCATCGTGCCATTGACCAGCGCGGCGAGCCCCGGCGTAGTCGTCGGCCCCAGAAATATTCTGGATTTGCCATGCGCGTCCCATTCCTGCGCCACCTCACGCACCGGCCGCACCGGCGCTTCGTCGACTGCGCCAACCGCGACACCAATGTAGTCGATCAGCGCAATCACCGCTGCTTTGGTCACCTCCGGCGGAAAGCGGCGCTGCAGCGCGCCGGCGGCGTATTGCGCAATGGCACGGCCGCGCGCCGATTGCATGCTCTCGATGTTCGCTCTGTCGTTCATGGATGCTCCTTTCGGGTGCGACGCACCGGCAAACGTGCGTCCGCGACTGGATTATTTTTTTTCGTTAGACTAGCACAGCTTGGAAACTTTCAGGCACGCGCCGAATCTCCTCTATGACTACAAACGCAACGAACGCACAACGCGTACAATAGCGGCCTGGTCCGCGCAGGGGCCCGCAAGGGCCGGTCGCCCCCCCCCAATCATCCAGGAGAAGCAATGCTGCCGAGTAACATGACCGCTGTCCCGATAACCCGCGCCGGCGGTCCCGAAGTACTCGTGCCCGTCACGCGCCCGGTGCCGCAACCGCAGGCCGGACAAGTGCTGATCAAAGTCGCTTACGCCGGCGTCAATCGTCACGATTGCGGGCAGCGCATACGCGGCTTCGGCCCCAAGGGCGCGACCGATATCGCGGGGCTCGAGGTCGCAGGCGAAGTTGCGGCGGTCGGGCCGGACGTGACGCGCTGGAAAACCGGCGACCGCGTGTGCGCGCTCGTCAACGGCGGCGGCTATGCGCAATATTGCATCGCCTTGCAGGAAGTTACATTTCCGATTCCCGAACGCTTCGACCTGAAGCAG
>CAZEAX010000428.1:0-4419 GCA_964510405.1 uncultured Streptomyces sp.
ATGTGTTGCGCGACGAGGAACGCGGTCGATTCGAACAATGAGCTTTGCACCAGCTGGCCGCGACCCGTGCGCTCGCGTTCGCGCAACGCCGCCATGATGCCGAGCGCGCCGAACATGCCGCCCATGATGTCCACCACCGATGCGCCAGCGCGCAGCGGCATGCCGGAAGGCCCCGTCATGTACGCGAGCCCGCCCATGAACTGCACGATTTCGTCGAGCGCCGCGCGCTTCTCGTAGGGGCCACTCAAAAAACCTTTGAGACCGCAATAGATCAGCCGCGGATAAGTCTCCGCGAGCGTGTCGTAGCCGAGGCCCAGGCGTTCCATCGTGCCGTAGGCGAAGTTCTCGATCAGCGCGTCGGCGCCCGCGATGATCTTGTGGATCACCGCGCTGCCCGCATCCGACTTGATGTCGATCGAAATGCTGCGCTTGTTGCGGTTGAAAACCGGAAACAGCGCGGAGCCGAAGCCGACGTTCGCGCGCGTGCGGTCGCCTTCGGGCGGCTCGACCTTGATCACGTCCGCGCCGAGATCGGCGAGCACCATGCTGCACGAGGGCCCCATCACGGTGTGGCCGAATTCGAGTATGCGCACGCCGGTCAACGGCAGCTGCTCCGCGGCGCCCGTCTTGCGCGCTGGTTTTGATTTGTTCGACATCTGGCTTGCTCCTTTTATTCCGGCGTGATGCCGGCCTGTTTCACGACTTTTGCCCATTTCGCGACGTCGCTTGCACCGGCCAGGGCGGCGGCGCGGGGGATTTCGTACACGAGGTTCCCCTCATGGCGGACTGCGTGGATTGCCTATTGTCGCTGATACGGTGAAAGAATGTTTTGAAAACCCGTAAAATGCCGACTACGTTCAACACAATTGACTTGGGGCAAGCATGGCTACGCCGCTATTTCATCTCGCATTTCCGGTCGACGATTTAACCGAGGCCCGCGCATTTTACTGCGGCGTCCTGGGCTGCACCGAAGGCCGGTCCGACCAGGACTGGGTGGACTTCAACTTCTACGGCCACCAGATCGTCGCGTACCGCGTGCCGGGCGAAGCGCGCAAGCGCATCACGAGTCCGGTCGACGGCGACGACGTGCCGGTGCGCCACTTCGGTCTCGTGCTGCCGCTGCCCGACTGGGAAAAGATGCGCGACCGGCTCGTCGCCGCGGGCACCAGGTTCATCATCGAGCCGCAACAGCGTTTCCAGGGAACCATCGGCGAGCAAGCGGCGATGTTTTTTCTCGATCCGTCGGGCAACGCGATCGAATTCAAGGCGTTCAAGGACCCGGCGAAGCTGTTTGCCAAGTAAGAAAGCACGGCGGACAACGCTTGGCGCGCTTGATGCGAGCCCGTATCATAGCCAGCCGAAAGACCCAACCCATAAGACGGAGGAGTTATGCAACGACTAATCAGAATTCTCGCAGTCGTGGCCGGAGCGCTGTGCGCAGCCGCGTGCTACGCGCAGGGCAAGGTCAATATTTTCGTCGCGAGCGGGCCGACCTCCGGCGTGTACTATCCGCTGGGCGGCGGGCTGGCGGACGTGTTGACCAAGTTCGTTCCCAACTTGAATGCCACTGCCGGCACCACCGACGGCTCGATGGCGAACCTCCTTCTGATGGGGCAGGGCAAGGCGGACGTCGGTTTCTCGATGGCGGACGCGAGCTGGGACGCTTACAAAGGCCAGGGCAAGTTCCAGAAGCCGATCAACGTGCGCGTGCTGATGGTGCTCTACCCTAATCGCATGCACGTAGTGACGGTGGACGGCACGGGCATCAACAAGATGGCGGACCTGAAAGGCAAGCGCGTGTCCACGGGCGCGCCGAACAGCGCGACCCAGATCATGGCGTATCGCGTACTCGAAGCGTACGGCATCGATCCGGAGAAGGACATCATCCGCGAGCGTCTCGATCCGGGCAAATCGGCCGAGGCGATCAAGGACCGCAAGCTCGATGCGTTTTTCTGGGTCGGCGGGATTCCTACGCCCGCAGTTACGGACCTGGGCGCGACGCCCGGCCTCAAGCTGAAGCTGATCGATCACTCGGACGCCACGGACTCGATGGTCAAGAAGTACGGCCCGCTCTATGTGAAGGATACGATACCCGCCAAGTCGTATCCGGGCCAGGACACGCCCAACCAGATCGCAACGGTGTGGAACGTGCTGCTTGCCGACGAGAAGATGAGCGACCAGCTCGCCTACGACATCGTCAAGACGATATTCGAGCACAAGGACGATCTGGTGCGCGTGCATGCCGAGGCGAAAAACTTCGACTACAAGTACCAGACGCCGGGTGCCGCCGTGATTCCGTTTCATCCGGGCGCGAAGAAATACTTCGCTGAAAAGGGTGTCAAGTTCAATTAACGGCAGGTTAACGGCAACGATGCAGGATGAATGGCCTCGGACCATTCATCCTGCATGATCGGGGAGCGTGATGGCGGAACATAACAAGAAGATCGCGGACGAGCCCGTCGTTTCGGCCGAAGCGCTGGCCAAGGCCGCGCTGTACATCGAGGAGTAAGAGGGCGCGATCAACAAGCTGCCCGGCAAGCTCGGCGTGATGGCCACCGTGCTGGCGGTGATCATGTCGCTTTTTCACCTGTATGCCGCCTACGGGATCATGCCGACGCACGTGCTGCGCGGAATCCACGTCGCGTTCATTTTGTTCCTGGGCTTCCTGCTGTTTCCCGTCACCAGGCGTTTTCGCCATCGCATCTGCTGGTGGGACTGGCTGGCGGCTTTCGTATCGCTGGTGATCGTCTGCAACATGCTGTTCGGCGGCGATGCGTTCCTCGAACGCGCGATCGACCCCACGCTATGGGACAAGATTCTGGGGATAGCGCTGATCATCCTGGTGCTGGAGGCGGCGCGCCGCACGTCGGGCTGGATCATGCCGGCAATCTGCGTCGGTTTTCTGGTGTACGCGGTGGTCGGACAATACCTGCCGCCGCCGTGGACGCACTACGGCATGGACACCGGCCGCATCGTCGGCCACATGTACATGACGCTCGAAGGCATCTTCGGCGTTGCGATCGACGTGTCGTCGTCGCTGATCATCCTGTTCACGATTTACGGCGCGTTTCTGCAGTATTCGGGCGCCGGCAAATTTTTCATCGATTTCTCGTTCGCAGCGATGGGCGGCAAGCCGACGGGTGCCGGACGCACCGTCGTGCTCGCATCGTTCCTGCTGGGCGGTCCGTCGGGCAGCGGCGTCGCCACCACGGTGACGCTGGGCACGGTTGCATATCCGATGCTCGTGAAAGCCGGCTACGGCAAGGACGCCGCGGGCGGCTTGCTTGCAGCCGGCGGTCTCGGCGCGATCATCTCGCCGCCGGTGCTCGGCGCGGCCGCGTTCCTGATCGCGCAGTTTCTCAATATCTCGTACCTCGACGTGATATTGATGGCGACGATCCCGACGCTGCTTTATTACTTCGCCCTTTTCCTGATGGTCGAAATCGACGCGCGCAAATTCGGCATGCCCAACGTCGTGATCGAAAAGCACGCGACGATCGGCGTGCTGACGCGCAATTACTGGTTCCATTTCCTGTCGCTGGTCGCGATCATTTTCTTCATGGTGATCGGCTTTTCGCCCGCGGTGTCGGTATTCTGGGCGACCGTCGTCGCTTTCGCGAGCAGTTTCCTGCACGTCGACTGTGCGCTGATTCCCTACGACGTGCTGCGCGGCAGGAAGCCGCTGGGCGCGGGCCTGTGGAATTCGGGGCTTACCAAGGCGCTCGAAGCGGGCTCGGTCGGCATGTTGAGCGTGGGCGCAACGTGCGCCGCCGCGGGCATCATCGTCGGCGTCGTGACTCTGACCGGCCTCGGCCTCAAGTTCAGTTCCATCGTGCTGCAGTACGCGGATTCGGGCACGCAACTCATCATGAGCGCGCTCGGGTTGGTCGGCTTCGAACAAACGGCGAGCCTGCTGCACGACGTGAAGTTGCTGCTGACCGCGGTCATGACTTCGCTGATCGTGTGGATCGTCGGCCTCGCCGTGCCGGTGACCGCGAGCTACATCATCTGCGCGGTGATCGCCGCGCCGGCGTTGATGCAGCTCGGCGTTGCCGATTACGCGGCGCATATGTTCATCTTTTACTATGCAGTGCTGTCCGAGGTATCGCCGCCGACCGCGCTGTCGCCGTTTGCAGCCGCCGCGATCACCGGCGGCGACCCGTACAAGACGACGCTGCAGTCGTGGAAGTACACGATGCCCGCGTTCCTGGTGCCGTTGCTGGGGCGCGTGCAAGCGGGCGCGCTGACGATTGCGGAAGAAAATCTGGAAGGCTACGTCCCGGTCGAGGCGCGGCGCGGATTGGGCAAGGACGGCGGCAACGATCTGTTCGCGCTGCGCGTTCGTGGCGATAGCATGACGGGCGCGGGGATTTTGCCCGGCGACGTGGTCATCGTTCGCAAACAGCGGACCGCGCAAAC
>CAZEAX010000429.1:0-4409 GCA_964510405.1 uncultured Streptomyces sp.
TTAGTCGCGTATAACGGGCGTCGCAGGATCTATCAAGCAGTGAAATTGCCAGTCCGTAGTGGCCGCGGTTTAAAGCGGTTCTCCTCAGGTTGTTGTTACTTTCCTCTTATAGTTCTCGCACCCGGGCGCGAGCCTTTCATTAATCATTAGGAATAACACACATGAGTAACGGTACTGTTAAGTGGTTCAACGACGCCAAAGGTTTTGGTTTCATTACACCGGACGATGGCGGCAAGGACCTCTTCGCGCATTTCTCGGCAATCCAGGGCAACGGTTTCAAGAGCCTGCGCGAAAACCAGAAAGTATCCTACGACGTCACGACCGGCCCGAAGGGCGATCAGGCGACGAACATCCGCCCTCTCGATTAATTTCGAACGGCGTTTGAAGAAAAGCCCGCGCAAGCGGGCTTTTTTTTGTTCGCCAGCCGCGTGCTCAGCGCACCACGACGAGCGGGCAACTGATCGCCGCGAGCAGCGGTTGCGCCACCGCCGACATTTCGGTATTGCCGTTGCCCGGCCACAAGAGCAGCCGCGGCCCGGTTCGCGCCACGACGTCGGTCAGTCGCGCGAGGTTGTTGTCGGCGAGCATCGTTACGCGCGCAGTCGCGTCGCGGTCGCCCAGCCAACACTCGACCAGTGGAACCAGCAGCGGGTCGGATCCCCCGTGCGCGGCGAGTAACAGCACGAGTTCCGCGGAACTGGCCTGCGCGAGTTCATGGGCGATCGCGAGCATGCGTGGCGCGGATGATTCTGCGTTGATTACGGCCGCGACCGGCTGGCTGCGCCCCGACGCGGTGCCCGCTTCGACCGTGCGCAGCGCATGGCGAACCATGCTCGCCGGGGCGCGATGCGCTAGCGCGCGGGTCGCTGCGCCGGCGAGCACGATCAAGTCCCGGTCCGCTGCGGCGTCGAACAACACATGCGCCAGCTTGCCGCGTACGACTTCGAATGTGAAATCGAGTTGCAAGGCGTTGCCGATCTCGGCCAATGCCCGCCGCAACGCATCGGCTTCGAGCCTGAACCCGCGCTCGACGTCCGATGCGGCTAACGGGCGCGGCGTCGGCAGCGCGGCGCCGAGTTCGAATGCGAAAGGCAATTCGGCCAGCCGCAGCAGGTCGATGTCCTCGATAAACAATGCAGCGAGCTCGCCGCGCACGACGCGCGCGAGTTGCGCGGCGGCCGCGAGCGTGGAGGGGTCGGGCGAGGAGGAGCCTACGGCGACAATCACGCGGGAGCGCGCGCCGGCTTCCGCATTCATCCCTTGGCCTTGGGCGGCGCATCGCTGCGGCGTTTGCCGCCGGTGGCAAACGACAGCCGCAGCGCGGTAAATTGCTGCAGGCGTCCCGCCACCAGCCCGTTCACGCTTGCGGAAGGCCAGTGGCCCGCGGTCCCCGGCATGCCCGCGCTCACGCCGGTCAGCAGCTCGAGCGCCTCGTCGATAGTGTCCACCGCGTAAACATGAAATTGTCCTGCGGCCGCGGCCTCGACCACGTCGCTGCGCAGCATCAGATGCTCGACGTTGGCCGCGGGGATGACGACACCCTGCTCGCCGTTCAGGCCGCGCGCGCGGCAAATGTCGAAAAATCCTTCGATTTTCTCGTTGACGCCGCCAATCGCCTGCGTCTGGCCCAGCTGGTTCACCGAGCCGGTGACCGCGAGCGATTGCCTGATGGGCAGTTGGGCGAGCGAAGACATCAGCGCCGCCAGCTCCGCGACCGACGCGCTGTCGCCGTCCACCGTGCCGTAAGTTTGCTCGAACACAATGCTCGCCGACAACGAATGCGGGCGGTTGCCCGAAAAGCGCGCGGCGAGAAACGCGGACAGTATCAGCACGCCCTTGGAGTGAATGGAGCCGCCCAGCTCGACTTCACGCTGCACGTCGATGATGTTGCCGTCGCCGAGACGCGTGGTGGCGGTAATGCGGATGGGTTCGCCAAACGCGAAGTTGCCGACGTCGAAAACCGACAGGCCGTTGACCTGTCCGACTTTCGCGCCCGCGGTGTCGATCATGATGGTGCCGCGCACGATCGTTTCCTGCAGGCGTTCGCGGATGCGGTCGGCGCGCGTGCGTTGCGCATCGAGCGCTTCCTGCACGTGCGCGCTTGTCACGTGCGGCGCCCGGGCCCTGCGCGCGAAGTAATCCGCCTCGCCCAGCAGGTCGGAGAATTCCTGCACGTTGGCCGAAATCTTGCGCGCGTCGCCGACCCGGCGCGCACCCTGCTCGATGGCGCGCGCAACCGCGTCGCGCGCAAACGGCAGCAGTTTTTCGCGGCGCGCTATGGTGGCGATCAATTGCGCGTAAAGCTGGTGGGTGTCCGCGTTGCGCGGCACATCCTCTTCGAAGTCCGCCGTCACTTTAAAGAGTTCGCGGAAATCGGGGTCGTAGGCGTGCAGCAGGTAGTACCACATGCGTTCGCCGAACAGCACGACCTTGAGATCGAGCGGGATCGGTTCGGGCTCGATCGATTCGGTCGACACCATGCCGTACATCTGGCCGACCGATTCGATGCGCACTTCGCGCGTCGACATGGCGCGCTTCAACGCGTCCCAGGCGAACGGCTGCGTCATCAGCTTGTGCGCGTCGATCAGCAGGTAGCCGCCGTTGGCGCGATGCAGCGCGCCCGCCTTGATCAGCGAGAAATCGGTGATGAGCATGCCGAACTGCGCGATGTGCTCGACGCGGCCGAGCAGGTTGGGCTGCGTTGGACTGTCTTCGAACACCACCAGCGAGCCGTCCGGCTCGCTGCGGTCGATCAGCACGTTCACCATATACCGGCGGAACGAAGGTTCCGGCACCGGCATGCCGAACGGCCCGGTCGCTCCTTCCTCCTTGCGGCGGAAATCGTCGGCGTTTTCGATGATGTCCTGCTGGATCGCTTCCAGGTACTTTTCGACTTTCGGCAGATCGGCGTAGCGCTCCTTGAGTTCCTTTATCAGATTGCCGACCGCGAAGAGGCTTACTTCGCGGTTCAACTGGCGGATTTTTTCGTTGTGCTCGCGGCGCCACTGGCGCATCTGGTGGAAGATGCGCTCGAGCCGCGTGCGCAGATCGGTCAGGATGCGCTCGATGCGTTGGCGCTCGGGTTCCGGCAGCTTTGCATAGTCCTCGGAGTTCATGACCTCGCCGTCTTTCAGGGGTGCGAGGGTGAAACCGGTGGGCGTGCGCAAGAGGCCGATATTCTCGCCCGCTGCATCTTTGCCCAGTTCGCCCAGCGCTTTGTCCTGGCGCGCGCTGAATTCGGCGTCGATCTGCTCGACGCGGGAACGGTATTCATCGCTTTCGAACGCCGCGGGAATCGCGGCGCCCAGTTCTTCGACGAGGCGGCGCATGTCCTGCTTGAGCGACAGGCCGCGGCCGGCGGGCAGCGCCAAGGCGAGCGGCTTGTGCGGCTGGGCGAAATTATTTACGTAGACCCAGTCGAGCAGCGGCGATGCCGGCGCGGGTTCGCGTTCCAGGTACTGCCGCACGAGCGCGTGTTTGCCGGCGCCAGCCGGCCCCATGACGAACAGGTTGTAACCCTGGCGCTGGATGCCGAGCCCGAACGCGACGGCGTCGCGCGCGCGTTGCTGACCGATCTGCCCGGCGAGGTCCGGCAACTCGGCGGTCGTGGCGAACCCGAATTGCGCGAGGTCGCAACGGTGATAAAGCACCGCGGGATCCAGGCGCTGCCGCGGTTTGTCGGTGGTCGCGACGGTGCCGGCGGAGAGGTTGGGCATATGGGCACAAATTACCGCGCCCGTGTTCACAGGCCTTGATTTGGATCAACTTCCATTGCGGCTACCCGCCTAAGATTTAAAACCTGTCGCGGACTTAATCGAGGATGCCGACCATGAGTGCCAAAGAGCTGGTTTTTCACAACGAGGCGCACGCCAAAATCGTGGCCGGCATCAACACGCTCGCGCAGGCGGTACGGGTAACGCTCGGCCCCAAGGCGCGCACGGTCATGCTGGAACGCGCGTACGGCGCGCCCATCATCATCAATTCCGGCGTCATCGTCGCGAAAGAAATCGAGCTTGCCGACCGCTTCGAAAACATGGGCGTGCAAATGGTGCGCGAAGTTGCCAGCAAGACTTCCGACGTCGCCGGCGACGGCACGACCACTGCGATGGTGCTGGCGAGCGGGATCATTACCGAAGGCATGAAGTACGTGGCGGCCGGCATGAACCCGATGGACTTGAAGCGCGGCATCGACCAGGCGGTCACCGCTATCGTCGCGCAACTGCGCGAGCTCGCCAAGCCGTGCAGTACCCGCACCGAGATTGCGCAGGTCGCCACGATTTCCGCCAATTCGGATTCGTCGATCGGCGACCTCATAGCGAACGCGATGGAAAAAGTCGGCAAGGAAGGCGTGATCACGGTCGAAGAGGCGTCGGGACTGGCGAGCGAACTCGAACTCGTCGAGGGCATGC
>CAZEAX010000430.1:0-412 GCA_964510405.1 uncultured Streptomyces sp.
GATTTGGTACGGCGCGGTGATCCGGGCCGACTACGCGCCCGTCATCGTCCGCCGGCGCGCCAACGTTGAGGGTACCGCGGTCGTCGAAAGCGGGAAACACGCGCGCGGCATTGCACGTTGCGCACGCGACGATCTGGCTCAACGACATGCCGAACATCAGGAACTTCGACATCACGTTCGGGAAGTCGACGACGCCGGTCGTCTTCGACGCGGTGCTCCAGTCGGTGGAGAAGGTATCGGGCCAGAAGCCCTGCTTCATCGTGCGCTCCACCATGTCCCAGGTGAAGTGGCCGTTGACGCCGTTGCCGAAGTCGAAGATGACGCCGCGGCGGCGCGCGGCCGACACTTCGGGCAGCAGGATGCCCTTGTCGTCGAGAATGCCGTTGGGCGGCGGCGCATACATGTGCGTGAC
>CAZEAX010000430.1:422-4408 GCA_964510405.1 uncultured Streptomyces sp.
CGCGCTTCAAGAGCGACAGGATGGAACGCATCGGCGAATAGTTCTGGCCGACGTGGATCATCACCGGCAGATTGAACGGCGCCGCCGCTTCCTGCGCGCGCCGCAACGCTTCGAGATCGTTGGCTTCGGCGACTTCGTTCGACATGCGCACCTTCATGCCGACGACGACGTCGCGATGGCGCGCGATCGCACCACGCGCGAGATCGACGTTGGCGAGGTTGATGTCATGCAATTCGCCTTCCGGGCTTTTCACGCCGGTGCGGGAAATATTCACCAGCAGGCGGCCGATCTGCGGCGATCCGCGCGCGACGGCTGAGACCTGATCGATGTTGTCCGCGCCAGCCGTGCCGGCATCGACCCAGCCCGTCACACCGTCCTGCAGCGCCAGCGGCGGGCCGTCTTTGCCGCGGCCGGCATGAGTGTGGATGTCGATGAGTCCCGGCGCGACGATCTTGCCGCGCGCATCGATCGTGTCGGCGGCGCTCGCCGCGATGTTGGGCTCCACCGCCACGATGCGCCCGCCGGCGATCGCGATGTCGCGGATCGCGTCGAGCCCGATCGAGGGATCGACCACGCGCCCGCCCTTGATGATCAACTCAATGGATTGCGCAAATACATTCGGAATGCGGGCAAACATCGCCGCGCTCGCGGCCGCTGCGGAAACGAACTGACGCCGGTTCATCATGATTGGATCTCCCCACCTGGTTTTGTTGTTGGACGTGGAAAACTTGCCGCTTTCCCGGCATGCAATGCTCAAGAGCTGGCTCTGTTGCAATGCGATCCGGCGTAGTGCTGTTGGATTGTGTCCGCGTCAAACCGGGGTGTCAACATGCCCATCCGCGCGAACTGCGCGGCTGCAAAAAAAACCATTTACTCGCTCGGATCGACATCCAGCCTGGCGGCAATGCCCGTCAAGTCGGGTGAGGGCGGCGGATAGCGTTTGAGCACCAGCGGATCGTGGCCGGGCACGATATGGCGGGGCGAATCCGCAAGGCGGCGCAACTTGTCGTAGCCTTCGACCATCTGATCGACGCGAAAGACGAGCGGGAAGCAACGCCTTTTTTCGATGTTCTCGTAGTAATGGCTGGCGTCCGACGCGAGCACGACCCAGCCCCGCTTCGTATGCACCCGCACGGCCTGCAGGCCGGCGGTGTGGCCGCCGATGTGGTGAATGCTGACCCCCGGCGCGATCTCGTCGTCGCCCTTGTGAAAAGTCACGCGGTCCTTGAACACGAGCTTGACCATGCCGACGACATGATCGACTTCATACGGGCGCCGGAAGATTTCATCGCGCATGTAGCGGCCCGTCACGTACGACATCTCCTCGTCCTGCAGATGAAACATCGCGTTCGGAAAGTCGAAGAAAGTGCCGACGTGATCGTTGTGCATGTGCGTGATGACGATCTGCTGAACGTCTTCGCGCCTGACGCCGAACAGCGCCAGCCCTTCATGCGGCTCGCGCACCAGCGTGCGCTTGCGCTTGGCGGCCATCGCCGCATCGAAGCCGGTGTCGACGAGGATCAGCCGCTCCTGGTTGCGCACGAGCCAGATGAAATAATCCATCGGCATGGGCGCATCGTGCGGGTCGCCGCCGATGAAGTTGTCCCTGCGGCGCGCATCCCGCTGCGCGTATTTGATCGCGAAGACCTCATAGCTGGGAAGGGTCATTGCTTTCTCCTCTGCGGCATTTTTTTGCAAGCCTGCTTGATGTCGCCCGCCGGCGGTTTGCCGGGTGCATCCTGAAACTGCGATACATCAAGACGGGTTTGACGCGGACTTTCGCACGCAATTATAAGACCACGATGTGTTAGAGTGTAATCAAAAACCTTCTTCGATCAATCACTGAAGAACCTTCCGGAGGTTGCCAATGTTCCAGCGAACATTTGTTTCATCGCTCGCCTCGTTCGTATTTGCAGTCCTGTTCGCGTTGACTGCGCCGGCGTTTGCGCAACCCAGGTATCCTACGCGTGCCGTCACCCTGATCGTGCCCTTCGCGCCCGGCGGATCGACGGACGTCGCGGCGCGGGCGATGTCGATTTTCCTGCAGAAGAAATGGGGCGTGCCCGTCAACGTTGTGAACAAGCCCGGCGGCAACACGATACCCGGCACGCTCGAAGTCTATTCGGCGGCCCCGGATGGCTACACCATGCTCGCGGACGGCCTGCCGATGTCGTCGCTGCTCGAAGTCGTCGTCAGGGATTTGCCGTTCAAGGTCATGGACCGTACGTTCGTGGCGATGACGGTCTACAATCCGCTGATCACGATCGTGCCCGCCAATTCGCCGTACAAGACCGTGCACGACCTGATCGCCGATGCCAGAAAGAACCCCGAGAATTTCACCTGGGACTCGCTGGGCGGCGTCAGCGGCGACGATTTCGTCGGCCGGATGATCATGAACGCCACCAAGATCGACATGGCGAAAACCAAGCCCGTAATGAGCAAAGGCGGGTCGGAAGCAGCAGTGCTGGTGGCGGGCGGCAACATCAAGATGGGAAATCCCGCCAGCATCTCCGCGCTGCCGCATATCCAGGCGGGGACCGTGAGAGCGCTCGCCGTTGCGTTGAAGGAACGCGACCCGCTGCTGCCTGAGGTGCCTACGTGGGCGGAAGTCGGGTTTCCGTCGGTCTACTGCCCGTTCTGGCTCGGCGTATCGGGGCCGCCGAAGCTGCCGCCGCATGTCGTGCAGGCGTGGAGTTCGGCGATCGCGGAAATGATGAAAGACCCCGAGTACCTGGATCTCGTCAAGAAGCAACTCTTCAGGCCTTTTTTTCACGGCCCCAAAGAGATGGTCGAATACATCAGGAAGGAAGCGGAATTCGCGCGGGTCGTTTACGGGGTGCAGAAATAGGAATTCTGACGGCCGCGTTCAGCGGGAGCCCCGACGCGACATGAAGACGCTCTTCGGTGAAGTGTTCATCGTTGCGCTCCTCGGCATCCTCAGCGTGGCCGAGGGCGTGAGGCTCGTCAATAAAGAAAATCTTCAGACGACAGATACGCTGGGCCCCGGCTATTACAGCATCGGGGTCGGCGTTTTCCTGCTCGCAGTCGGACTCGCCTATTTTTTTTCGCAAAGAAAAAAATTAACCGGCGTTGCGATCGCGCCGCCGGCCGCCGCGCCGGCCGCGGATTCCGCCCACAACCGCACGATGCTCGGCATGGTCGTCGTCATGATCGGCTACATCGTGCTGATGGACGTCGCCGGATATCTGCCGTCGACGGCCGTATTTTTTCTGCTGATCAACCGGATTGCGGGATTCCGCTCGTGGCTCGTCAATGCCGGCGTGAGCGCGCTGATGACGGCCGCTTTTTACCTCGTCTTCGTGGAATGGCTCGGGATCATTTTCCCGCGCGGGCTGCTGGCCGATTGGTAAGCGCAAGCTAGCGGGCTAGCCATGGATCTCTTTCACGGTTTGGTCAACTGCCTGACGGCGACGAATCTTTTCTTTTGCTTCGTCGGCGTTCTGGCCGGGACCATTGTGGGTGTCTTGCCGGGTCTGGGCCCGGCGTCGACCATCGCAATCCTGCTGCCGCTTACCATGCGCCTCGATCCGACCGCTTCGATCATCATGCTGTCAGGCCTCTATTACGGCGCGATGTACGGGGGATCCACCACCTCGATCCTGGTCAATATCCCGGGCGAAGCCGCTTCCGTCGTCACGGCGATCGACGGATTCAAGATGACCCAGCAGGGACGCGCGGGCCAGGCGCTATGGATCGCGGCGGTGGGTTCTTTTATCGCGGGAACGTTCGGCTCGGTCGTCATTTCGTTTGCCGGTCCTGCAATTGCGAAATATGCGCTGAAGTTCGGTCCGCCGGAATATGTCGGGCTGCTGCTCTTCAGCCTGACGATGCTCATCACGCTCTCACCCGACAAGATCAAGGGACTGACTGCGGGCGTCATCGGCATGGTGCTCGCGACGGTGGGCCTCGACCCCCTGACCGGGACCGCCAGATTGAATTTCGGCGTGACGGGGATGATGCGGGGG
>CAZEAX010000431.1:0-4392 GCA_964510405.1 uncultured Streptomyces sp.
CTGCCGGCGCCGTCGTAAAACCGCTCGATGAAGAGGCGCTGAAAGCCGCGCTGACGAAGCTCAAGAGCGAAAACATCGAAGCGCTCGCGATCTGCTTTCTGTTTTCGTTTCGCAATGCCAGCCATGAAAAGCGCGCGGGCGAAATCGCGCGCGAGATGCTGCCGGATTGTTTCGTTACGCTGTCGAGCGAAATTTATCCGCAGTACCGCGAATACGAACGCACCAGCACGACGGTGGTCAACGCGTGTCTCGGTCCGCGCGTGTCGACCTACCTCGAACGCATGAGCGGCGCGCTGACCGCGGCCGGCATCAAGGTGCCTTTGCACATGATGCAGTCGAACGGCGGCATTATTTCGTGGGCGGAAGCGACCAAAATGCCGTGCCGCATCGTCGAGTCGGGTCCCGCGGCGGGCGTCATCGCCGCCGCGCATTTCGGCGGGCTGGCGGGGCGCAAGAATCTGATCTCGTTCGACATGGGCGGCACTACCGCCAAAGCGGGACTGATCGAGAACGGTGAAGTGCGCCAGTCGCCGGGGCAGGAATTGGGCGCCGGCATCAATATTTCGCGCATCCTGCAGGGCGGCGGTTACTACGTGGGCGCAGCAACGGTGGATCTTGCGGAGGTCGGCGCGGGCGGCGGTTCGATTGCGTGGCTCGACAGCGGCGGCATTTTGAAAGTCGGTCCGCACAGTGCGGGCGCCGATCCTGGCCCCATCGCGTATGGCCTCGGTGGCGATCGCGTGACGGTGTCGGACGCGAATTTCCTGCTGGGCCGTATTCCGGCCGAATATTTTCTCGGCGGCGAAATGAAGCTCGATCTCGAGTGCGCGCGTCGCATCGTGCAGGAGCAGCTCGCCAAGCCGCTCAACATCACGGTCGAGGAAGCGTGCGCCGCCGTGGTCGAGGTCGCCAACGCGAACATGCTGAAGATGCTGCGCATCGTGACGGTGGAAAAAGGCTGCGATCCCGCGGATTTCACGATCGTCGCGTTCGGCGGCAACGGCGCGGTGCACGGCATCGAGCTCGCGGCCGATCTGGGCGTGCGTGAAGTGATCGTGCCGCCGGCACCGGGACTGCTTTCGGCACAGGGCCTGCTCGTCGCCGACATCCGCTACGACTTCCGCCAGACGCATGTGGAGGCGGTGCTCGGCGGCGATATCGGTGCAGTGGAACGCGTATTCGTCGAATTGGAACGGCGCGGGCGCGAGGCGCTCAAGCAATATGGTCTGGCCGACGGCACGATTGCGTTCCAGCGCTCCGCGGACATGCGTTACCGCCGTCAGGCCTACGAAATCAACATGCGCCTGCCGGACCGCGCGCTGGCTCCCGCCGACCAGCCGGAGATCGCGGAGGCGTTCCATCAATTGCACGAGCGCATGTACGGGCGGCGCGATACTGCGGGCCTGATTCAGTTCGTGACGCTGTCGGTCACCGCCGTCGGCAACACGCGGCGCCTCGAACACAAGCCGCTCGCGCAAGGCGACGGCACGGCGAAGAACGCGCGCAAGCCGTCGCACAAGGTTTATTTCCGCGACCACGGCATGCTCGAGTGCGTGTGCTACGACCGCACATTGTTGCTTGCCGAAGACACGGTCGCAGGCCCGGCATTGATCGAAGCCGCGGATTCGACCACGGTCGTGCCGCCGGGATGGACCGTGCGCTGCGACCGCATCGGCAATCTGATGATTACGCGTAAAGGTGAATAAGATGAACGCGCCACACCCCGTGACTTTTGATGCCTACCGGCTGGAGATCCTCTCCAACGCGCTGAACGCGATCACCGAGGAAATCCAGCTTACCTTGCTGCGCTCCGCGTATTCGCAGGTGGTGAAGGAGGCGCAGGACGCCTCTTGTGCGATATTTACCGCGGCGGGACGCATCGTCGCGCAGCCCGTGGTCGTGCCCGGCCACCTGGGTTCGATGCGGTTCATGCTGCACGAAGTGCTCAAGGAGTTTCCGCCGCAGACCATGCGCGCGGGCGATGTGTACATCATCAACGACCCCTATCGCGGCGGCAGCCACTTGCCCGACATCGCGGTGTTCCGCCCGATCTTCCACGACAACCGCCTGATCGTGTTCGCGGGCTGCATCATTCATTACACCGACGTCGGCGGCATGGTGGCCGGCAGCAATCCGATGACGGCCACCGAGCTGTACCAGGAGGGCCTGGTGATTCCGCCGGTCAAGCTGGTAGACGCCGGCGTCGAGAACAAGACGCTGATCGACATGATCTGCGCGAACGTGCGCGGGCCCGAGATTTTCATGGGCGACATGCGCGCGCAGGAAGGCGCATTGTTGAAAGGCGAGCAGCGCCTGCGCGACGTGCTTGTGCGCTATGGGTACGACGGCGTGAACCAGGCGATGGAACTGTTGATCGACTACGCCGAGAAGAAGGCGCGCGCCGCGATCCGCGAGATTCCGAACGGCGTGTTCGAATTCACCGACTACATGGACCACGACGGTGTCGATCTCACCAAGCCGATCAAGATTCACGTGAAGCTCGAAGTGCGCGACGACAGCATGCATTTCGATTTCACCGGCACGGACGCGCAGGTGAGGGGGCCGCTCAATTCGCCGCTGTCGAAAGCCTGGACCACGGTGTTTTATTGCGTGCGCTGCGTGCTGCCCGACGATATTCCATTTAACGACGGGCTCACTCGCGTAGTTGAAGTCTTCGTTCCCGAGGGAACGCTGCTTAACCCGCGGCATCCGGCGCCGGTCAATGCGCGCTCGGTCACGGTTAACCGCGTCGCCGACACGGTGATGGGCGCGTTGGCGCTTGCAGTCCCCGCGAAGGTCGGTGCGCAATGCTGCGGCGTGCCGGTCGGCGTGTCGTTCGGCGGCGTGGATCCGCGCACCGGCCGCAATTTCGTGTTTTACGAAAGCTATAACGGCGGGATGGGCGGCAGCCTGACTGCCGACGGCGCCGACGCGGTGAGCACCGGCACGTCCAACGCGATGAACATCCCGGTCGAATCGATCGAGATGGACTACCCAGTGCGCGTGTCGCGTTACGAACTCGTGCCGGATTCCGGCGGCAGCGGCAAATTTCGCGGGGGGCTTGGCATCCTGCGCGAATATGAAATGCTTGCGGAGACCGCTTCCGTCAACGTGCGCGGAGACCGCGCGGCGTTCGCGCCGCGCGGGCTGTATGAAGGCGGCAACGGCAGCTTCAGCACCTTCTATCTGGAAGAAGACGGCGGCACGCGCAGGAAAATTCCGAGCAAGTTCAGCGGCCGCATCAAGCAGGGCCAGCATCTCACGATCATGACGCCGGGCGGCGGCGGGTTCGGCAAGCCGGCTGAACGCGACATCGCCACGCTCGTCAGCGACTTCGTCGACGGCAAGATTTCCGCCGCCAAGATCAAGGCCGATTACGGTATAGACATCGAGAAAGCGGCGGCCGCTGCGCGCGGATGACTGTCATGCCGCACCGCCGCATTGCCTTCGCGGCGGTTCCGGCCTAGACTTGTTCCGCCCATCAAGGAGGAGGTTTACCATGAACGCAAAAAACAAGAGCCGCTGCCTGCAGTACCTGTCGTTGTCGCTGGCATTGGCCGCAGTGCCCGCATCCGCGGAAACCGCGCGCATTTACGTGACCAACAGCGCCGGCGACAGCGTGCACGTCATCGATCCCGCTACGAACAAAGTGGTGCAGGAGATCAAAGGCATAGAAGCGTCGCACGGCGTTGGTTTTTCGCCCGACGGCAAGCGCGTCTATATCAGCAACGAAGCCGCCAGCACGCTCGAAGTGGTCGATCAAAAGTCGGGCAAGATCCTCAAGCACATTCCTTTGAGCGGCCGGCCCAACAACATTGCGGTGACCCCCGACGGCAAGCGGATAGTCGTTGCGATTACCGAGCCGGGCACGCTGGATATCGTCGATACGGTTGCGCAAAAAGTCAGCAAGACCATCCCGATGAGCGGCCGCCTGCACAACACCTATGTTACGCCGGACGGCAAATACGCGATCTCGGGTTCCGTGCGCAATAAATTCATGAACGTGGTCGATCTTGCAACCGAAAAAACCGCGTGGGAAATAAAGTTCGACTCAGGCGTGCGCTGCATGGCCATCGAAGCCAACGCTGACGGCTCGACCCGCCGGGTATTTTTTCAGCTTTCCAACCTCCACGGTTTCGCGGTGGTGGATTTTGCCGCCCGCAAAGAAGTCGCAAGAATCGTATTTCCCGACGAGCCGAAGGGCTATGGCGCCGTCGAAGGCCGCGTCGCTGCGGGAGTGCCTTCCCATGGCATCGGTGTTGCGCCGGACGGCAAGTCCCTGTGGGTCAACAGCCATGTGGCGAACGCCGTTTTTGCGTATTCGCTGCCTGATCTCAAGCTGCTAGGACACGCCGCATTGCCGGACGTCAAGCTAGAAGGGCGCGAGCCGAT